>JAGWNV010000111.1 GCA_028872975.1 Acidobacteriota bacterium | reverse complement strand
CGCAGTCGGGCCTCTTGACCGGGTTCTCGGTGCTCATGCTCGTGGCGGCCGGAGCCATGTTCCTGCGTGCCGGCCGGGAACGGGCTCCGGTCACGGCGGGGGCCGGCCCCTCCGTGGCGGGGCCAACCGGCCACGTCGTCCCGTCCACCGCCGCCGGCGGCATGCGGCGCAGCGTCCCTGTCCTGGTCCTCACCGCCACCGGGGTGGGACTCCTGACCGGGTTCTTCGGCGTCGGTGGCGGTTTCGTCGTCGTGCCGGCCCTCGTGCTCGTGATGGGGTTCGACATGGCGACGGCCGTGGCCACGTCGCTGCTCGTCATCGCCGTGAACAGCGGTGCCGCCCTGGCCGCCCGGGTCGGCACGCCGGCGCACGTCGACTGGGCCGTCGTCGGCGTGTTCGCGGCAGCGGCCATCGCCGCCTCTGCACTGGGGTCGAAGGTGACCGGGGTCGTCCGGCCCCGACAGAGCGCCCGCGCCTTCAGCGTCCTGCTGGTGGCTGTGGCCATCTACACGCTCGTCCGCAGCCTCACGCATCTCTGAGCCCTACCGACCCCGCCTCGCCGACCGACCCGCACCGAAGGGACACCCCGTGACCTCTTTCCCCGACGCCGAGACCGCCCCGTCGGAGGTGCCGCCCCTCCGCTCCGGGGCCATGGCCCGCCTGGGGGCCTGGACGGCCACCCACCTGCGGGTGGTGCTCGTGGCCTGGGCGGCGGTGGTCCTCGTCTTCGGCTTCTTCGCTCCCCGCGTGCAGTCGGCGTTGGCGGGAGCGGGCTGGCAGGACTCGACCAGCCAGTCAGTGGCGGCTCGCGCCCTCATCCAGCGTGATTTTTCGGGGCTCGGAGCCAGTGCCCTCCAGGTCGTCGTCGTCGACCGCCGCGGGCCGCTCGCCACCGACCCCGAGGCCCGGAGGGTGATCTCGCGGGTCACCTCCCTTCTGCGCGCCGACCACCGGGTCTCGACGGTGGTGGCTCCGCAGCCGGGGCTCACCATCTCGGCCGACGGGCGCACCGGCATCGTCACCGCCGGGGCCGCCGCCGATCCGAACGCCATGGTGGCGGCGGCCGAACGGCTCGCCGGTCCCGTCTCGCGGGCCGGCACGACCGAGGTCAGCACCACGCTGACGGGGGACAGCGCCTTGTGGGCCGACTTCAACTCGGCGAACCACTCCGCCATGATGCGGTCGGAACTGCTGTCGTGGCCGGTGACGCTTGCCATCCTCGCCGTCGCCTTCGGCAGTCTCGTCGCCGCCGGGCTCCCGCTCATGCTCACGATGGTCGGCCTCCTCGTCGCCGCCGGGGCCCTCGTGCTCGCCGACAGGATTGCCCCCGTGTCGATATGGGCCCTCAACTTCGCCCTGATGTTCGCCCTCGCCCTGGGCATCGACTACGCGCTCTTCCTGGTGGTGCGGTTCCGCTCCGCCCTGCACCGCCGTGGCGCCGACCGGGCCCACCCCGACGGGGTCGTCGAGGCGGTGGCCGAGACCATGGCCACGGCCGGGAAGGCAGTGGCGTTCTCCGCCCTCACCGTCCTCGCCTCGCTCGCCGCCATCCTGCTCGTGCCGAGCCCGGCGTTCCGGTCGATGGCGCTCGGCATCATGCTCGCCGTGGTGGCGGTGCTCGCCGCCACCCTGACGCTCCTGCCGGCCGTGCTCGGCCGCCTGGGATCCCGGATCGACGCCGGCCGGCTCCGGATGCCGGGCCGGGCCCGGGCCGGTGACCACCCGCACGGGCACGCGCTCGAGGCGCGCCTGCACGGGTGGGGCCGGGTCCTCTGGCGTCACCCCGTGCCGGCCGCGCTGGCGGCGCTCGGGATACTCCTCCTGGCCGCCGCGCCCGTGGTGGGTCTTCGCACCTCCATGCCCTCGATCACCGTCGTGCCGGCGTCGGCCAACGCCCGGGTCGGCTACGCACAGGTCACCCGCGCCTTCGGACCGGGCGCCCCGGGCACCCTCCAGGTCCTCGTGCCCGCCGCCCGGGAGCCCGCCGCCCTGCGCACCCTCGCCCATGTCCGAGGCGTCGCCGCCGTGATGCCCGGGCCGACGTCGGGTGGCTGGACGCTCGACCAGGTGGTGCCGGCGACGGGCCCCTCCACCGCTGCCACCGGGGCCACCGTCGATCGCCTCCGTCACGCCCTGCCCGGGAGCCTGGTCGGCGGCGCCGCCGCCGAGAACCACGACCTGCAGCACGCCCTCTCGAGCCGCACGCCGCTCGTGTTCGGGGTGCTCGCCGCGCTGGGCTTCCTGCTCCTGCTCGTGGCCCTCGGTGCGCCCCTCGTCGCCGCCGCCGGGGTCGCCGTGACCGCCCTGTCGGTGGCGGCGGCCTTCGGGGTCGCCAGGCTGATCTTCCAGGACGGCCACCTGGCCGGCCTCCTCGGCTTCGCACCTCAAGGCTTCGTCGACGCCTGGGGCCCGCTGTTCTTCGGGGCCATGGTCTTCGGCGTCGCCATGGACTACACCCTGTTCCTCCTGTCGGCGGCGAAGGAGCGCTACGAGACGCACCCCGATCCCGAGCACGCCATGACCGGCTCGGTGGCGACCTCCGGCCGGGTCGTCCTCTCCGCCGCAGCGGTGATGATCGCCGTGTTCCTGACCTTCGCCCTCTCGGGCCCGCTCGCCCCGAAGGAGATGGGTGTCATCCTGGCCCTCGCCGTCGCCTTCGACGCCTTCGTGGCCCGCCTGGTGCTGGTGCCGGTCCTGTTGCGGTTGGGCCGCCATCGCATCTGGCACCGGCCGGCGTGGCTCGACCGGGTCCTTCCCCACGTCCGCTTCTCGCACTGACGCCCGGGGGCGGACAGGTCCATCAGGGCCGCGACAGGAACTCGACCCGGAGCCGGACGGGGCCGTCGATCAGGAGGTGGTGGTCCACGGCCGGCGGGATGGCCTGGTCGTCCCCGGCCGCCAGCTGCCGCTCGAGCCGGGGCTCGGTCTCGAGGGTGAACCCGACGAGGCCCTCCAGCACCACGAGCCGCCCCCATGTCCCGCCGGCCACCCGGTGGGCCCGCCGCAGCCCGGCCGGCACCGTCGTCTCGTCGAAGGGGCCGGCGACACGGACCACGACGAGGCCGTCGGGCAGCTCGGCCCTGTCGCACAGGGGACAGCCGAGGCCGGAGCCGAGCCGCCCGGCCCGTCCCGCCTCGGTCGTCACCCAGGGCCGCTCCCGGAACGGCGGCCGGTGGCGGACGTGCTGCCCGTGCAGGCAGTCCAGCTCGGCGACCCAGTCGCCCACCTCGTCCTGGTGGAATCCGGTGATCTGTCGGCGCGTGAATACGATTGTCGCATCCCTGCCGCCATCATCGAGATCCGCCGCGTCTACGACGACCCGACGGGGGCGAGGGGCGAGTACCGCGTGCTCGTCGACCGCCTCTGGCCGAGGGGGATGGCCAAGGACACGCTCCACGTCGACGAATGGGCCAAGGACGTGGCGCCGAGCACCGCACTGCGGCGCTGGTACGGGCACGTGCCGGAGCGATTCGGCGAATTCGCCTCGAGGTACCGGGCCGAGCTGCGCCGACCCGAGGTGGCCGAGGCGGTCGACGCGGTGCTCCGTGCCGCCGGGCGCCGGAGGACGCTGGTGCTGCTCACCGCCACGAAGGACGTCTACCGGTCGGGGGCGAAGGTGCTGGCCTCGCATCTGCGCCGCCGCGGTGCACCTTGAACACGCCGGCCACCTGACGGCGGAGACTCAGGGGACCTGGGCGAAAGACGCGGAAGACCTCGCGCCACGGTCGATGCGTCGGGGGGTCCCGCATCGGCGCGCGTCGGCGAGGTCTCCCACTGCGACCCTAGCGAGGATCGACGCCGTGCCGAACGTCGTCAGAACGTCGGCGCAACATTGGGGGAACTGCGTTTCACATGTGCGGCGTGAGGCGCGCATGATCACGGGTCCCCCTGCCGACGACCACGAAGGTGAGCCGATGCGGGATCTGAGCGGGGTCGACTCGATGTTCCTCGCCCTCGAGTCGCGCACGAACTTGTTCCAGGTCGGCGCCGTGTCCGTCCTCGACCCGGCCACGGCGCCCGACGGCGCGCCGGCGCCCCACGCCGCCCTGCAACAGGTGTTGGCGGGACGCCTCGACCGCCTGGGGCCGATGCGCCGCCGGCTGGTCCCCGTCCCCGGTGACGTGGACAACCCCCGTTGGGTGGAGGGCGAGCCGGATCTCGACCGCCACGTCCGCAGGGGTGCGCTCCCCGCACCGGGCTCGGAGCGGGAGCTCGCCGCCTACGCCGCCGACGTGCTGGCGCGGCCGCTCGACCGTGACCGGCCGCTGTGGGAGATCCACGTCGTCGAGGGCCTCGACGGCGGGCTCGTGGCCGGCGTCGCCAAGCTGCACCACTCGATCATCGACGGGGTCGGGGGCGCAGAGCTCACCGCCCAGCTGATGGACCTCACCCCCGAGGTCCCCGCCGCGTCCCCGTCCCCGGCCCGTGGGGCCGAGCCGGCGCCGGGCGCGGTGGCGATGCTCGCCGCCGCCGCCCGCCACGGTCCCGGCCGCGCCCTGCAGGCCGGTCGCGTGACGCTGCGGATGACCTCCAGGGCCCTCGCCCTCCGCCGGCGCAACCGCCGCCCGGGGTCCGTGCACCCGCCGGCGCCGTTCGCGGGCCCGCGGACCTCGCTGTGCGCGCCGGTCGGGCCCGAGCGGTCGGTGGGGATGGTCCAGGTCGATCGGGCCGACGTCGAGGCGGTACGCGAGGCGACCGGGGTGACGGTCAACGACGTCGTCCTGTACCTGGCGGGCTCGGCGCTGCGGGAGCACCTGGCCCGCCGGGACGAGCTGCCCGAGCGTCCGCTCGTCGCCTTCGTCCCCAGGTCCACCCGGGGCCCGGCCACGTCGCTCGAAGAGGGCGTGAACAGCCTGTCGGGCATGCTCGCCTCCCTGGCCACCGACGTCGCCGATCCCCTGGCCCGGTTGCTGACGCTGGCCGAGAGCGCCGCCGCCGCCAAGGACCAGGAGCGGGTGCTCGGCGAGGACCTCCTCGCCGACCTGGCCGGGCTCGTCCCGCCGGCGGTGCTCTCCAGGGTGGGCGGGCTCACGAGGGCGGCGGGCCTCACCACTCGGCGGCCACCCTTCAGCGTGGTGGTGTCGAGCTTCCCGGGCTCGCCGGTGCCGCTCTACTGCGCCGGCGCCGAGCTCGTCGCCTACTACCCGTTCGGCCCCGTCATCGACGGCGCCGCGCTCAACATCACGGCCAGCTCCTATCGCGACCGGATCGGCTTCGGGATGCTCGCCTGCCGCGACGCCTTCCCGCCTGGCGACATGGACGCGCTCGGCCGCCACCTCGTCGAGTCGATGGGCGAGCTCGTGAAGACCGTCACCGCGCCGGGCGCGCCGAGAGGGCGGCGCCCTCAGTCCCGGCGCGGCGGGCCGTAGACCCGGCCGGGGGCGAGGAGCACCGCGGCGCTGCGCTCGGCCGCCATCACCCGGTCGTACTCGTCCCAGTCCTCGTGGGTCCCGCCCGCCGCAATGAAGACCTCCCGGAGCAGGAGCCGCTCACCGTCGCCGTCGACGCCGGCACCGGGATCGTCGGGGCCGAGGATCTCGACGATCCCCTCGACCGCCGCCCACTGCCAGCCGGACCTGGCCACGATGGTCGCCCTCGGATCGGCGCGGAGGTGGACGAGCTTGTGCAGGCCCCGGGCGACGAATCCCACGACCTCTGCGCCGGTGCGCGGGTGGGCGAGCACCCCGGCGTTCACGACCGAGGCGGCGATCGTCCCGTCGCGCCGCAGGGAGCTCACCACACAGAGCCCGTGGTCGAGGGCGGCGAGCTCGGCGAAGGTCGAGAGGTCGGTCATCACCGGCCAGGCTACGGGCGACGGGTGCGACGTTCCAGGCCCGGAGGCCGGCTCAACCGGGATCGTCGCCGCGCCAGCGCCGGTACAGCGTCGTGAGGTCGTCCCGGGCCTGTGGGGACAGGTCTTCTGGGTGCACCGTCCCCGTCATGGCGATGACGGCCTGGATCTGCTCGAGGTAGGCCGAGCAGTTGGGACAGTCCTTGACGTGGGCCTCGAAGCGCCGGCGCTGCCGGCGGGAGAGGGCGCCGTCGAGGTAGTCGGTGACGAGCTCGACGGCCTGCTGGCAGTGGAGGTCGTGACGGGGCAGCACGCGCATCGGATCAGGCCCTCCCCCCCGCCGCGGTGACGGCTTCGCGCAAGCGGTTGCGGGCCCGGTGGAGCAACAGACGCTGATTGCCGAGGCTGATGCCGAGGACGGCCGAGACCTCCGAGCCCGAGAGGCCCTCGACGTCGCGGAGCAGCACCACCTGGCGCTGGCGCGGCGGGAGGCCGTCGAGGGCCGCCTTGATGGCTGGTGCCCATGCGGCGGCGTCCAGCCGGGCGTCGCTGGCGTCCGCCCAGGGCTCGACCGGCTCCGCCCAGGCACCGGCGGCGTCGAATCGACCGGGGTCGACCGCCGGGCCCGGGTCGACCGGGACGTAGCGCTGCTCGGAGGTCCCGAGCGAACGAGCGCGGTTCACGAGGATCCGGAAGAGCCACGTCTTGAACGACGACCGGCCTTCGAACCGGTGGACGCCCCGGACCACCCCCATCCAGGTGTCCTGCACGGCCTCCTCGGCCACGGCCCGGCTCGGGACCATCGTGCAGGCGAGACGGAGCATCGGCTGCTGGTACCGGTCGACGAGCATGACGAAGGCCTCCTCGTCGCCGTCCCGCAGCCGTTCGAGCAGCTCGGGTTCCGTCTCCACGGCCCGGATCGTACGGCCGGCGGCCGGCGCGGCGGTGGGCGCCCCTGGTGACACGGTCCAGTGTCGGCCTGAACGGGCCGGGCGTTACGGGGCCGGGCGTGACGGGGGCCGGTCCCGGACGTAACGCGCCGGGTGCCCCGGTGGACTGCACCAGCGTCGTCCGAGAAGTCGAGGAGATCCCATGCCCACCCGTACGCCTGCCGCCGCCATCGCCAGTGTCGTCGCCGGCGCCGTCCTGGGGCTCGCCCCGTGGGCGCCGGCGACCGCCTTCGCCCAGGCGCCCGCCGACGGGTCCGGGGGCGACCACGCCGTCTTCGTCCAGACCGACGACCCGGCGGGCAACGCCGTCGTGGCCTACGACCGCGCCGACGACGGCTCGCTCACCTGGTCGGCCACCTACGCCACCGGTGGCCTCGGCGGGCAGCTCGCCGGATCGGTGGTCGACCATCTCGCCTCCCAGGGATCACTGGCCTACGACCCGGCGGGACCGGCCCTCTTCGCCGTGAACGCCGGCAGCGACAGCGTCTCGGTGTTCGCCGTGCACGGCGACCGTCTCGCCCTGCGCCAGGTCCTCTCCTCGGGTGGGACGTTCCCGGTGAGCGTCGCCGTCAGTAGGAGCCTCGTGTACGTGCTCGACGCCGGGAGCGGCGGAAGCATCACCGGGTACCGCCTGGCGGGTGGGACGCTCCACCCGATTCCGGGGTCGTCCCGCCCACTCGGCCTCACCATCCCTGGGGACGCGAGCCAGTTCACCCACACGCCGGGCCAGGTCGCCTTCACCCCCGACGGTGCCCAGCTCCTCGTCACGACCAAGGCGGCCTCGAACGCCGTGGACGTCTTCGCCCTGGACCGCGACGGTCGCCCGTCGGCCGCCCCGGTCGTGAACGGCGAACCGGGTGCCGTGCCCTTCGCCCTGGGCTTCGACGGGGCCGGCCGGGTGCTCGTGGCCGAGGCCGGGTCGGAGGCGTTGGCCAGCTTCTCCCTGGCCTCCGACGGCGTGCTCACGGCCATCGACACCGCAGGCACCGGCCAGCCGGCCACGTGCTGGATCGCCACGGCCCAGGGCTACGCCTTCACCTCGAACGCCGGCGGCCCGTCGCTCACG
>JAGWNV010000110.1 GCA_028872975.1 Acidobacteriota bacterium | reverse complement strand
AGCGCCGCCTCCTGGCCCTCGAGGGCATCGACGGCATCGAGGGCTAGGGACGGCCCGTCCTTCTAGGCTCGAGTCATGGCCCGGATCGACGTGCCGGCCGGCCCCGGCGGCGAGGCCGCCATGGTGTGGCGCCTGCAGCCCGAGATGGGGGCGATGGTCGAGACCATGGTGCGCACCGTCTACGGCTCGAGCATCCTCCCGGCCGAGGAGCGCGAGGTGGCGCGCATGGCGATCGCCCGCCTGAACGAGTGCAACGCCTGTGCCACCTTCCGTGCGCCGTCGGTCAGGGCGGCCAGGGTGGACGAGGAGCTGTACTCCCATCTCGACGAGTACCAGGTGTACGACGGGTACTCCCGCCGGCAGCGGCTCGCCATCGAGTACGCCGGCCGGTTCGCCACCGACCACGGCGGCATCGACGACGAGCTGTTCGCCCGGTTGCGGGCCGCCTTCAGCGCTGCCGAGGTGCTCGACCTCACGATGTGCATCGCCACCTACCTCGGCCTCGGCCGGGCGCTTGCCGTGCTCGGGATCGAGGAGCACGCCCCGCTCGAGCTCTGAGGCCGGGCCCCGCCGTCAGGCGGGCGGCTCGGGCACCCAGCGGTGGCGGAGGTCCTCGAGCCAACCGGGGAGCTCGATGGGCGGATCGGGGAGCGCCTCGGCACCCTGCTCGGCGAGGGCGCGCTCGAAGGCGGCCGGGTCGTCGCCCCACCCGCGGGGATCTCCCATCATCACCTCGAAGAGCAGGGCGCCCCGGGGGCCGGCGACGAACGGCCCGAAGGCGGCTCCGCAGGGGAGCTCGATGTGGGTCCCGGCCGGGCACCGACGACCGTCACAGGTCATGTCGCCCTCGAGGACGAAGAGCACGTGCGGGCTGTGATGGCCGTGGCGCCGCTGCACGACCCCGGGGTCCCACTTGGCGTAGAGGGAGAGATAGAGCGGGTCGGGCGAGAAGGCGAGCCACTTCTCCCACACCGACGCCACCGTCCCGTCGGCGAGGCGCACCGCCCGCACCTGTTGCCAGGGTAGGTCGGGATCGTCGACATGCCGGAACACGGGCTCGAGCCCCGGGACGGCGGGGCTTCCGGGGGCGCTCGACGTGCCGGGAGCGTACCGCCGGCCGGCCGGGCCGTCCGGCCCTACCGTCGCGTCCGGGGCGAGGCCATCCTGTGGTCGTGGACGACCCCGTTCCCGACGAGCCCGTCCTCGTCGCCGACCGCGTCGGCGCCGAGGAGGACGACGCCTGGGAGGACGAGGCCCGCTGGCGGGGCGGCGGCCCCCGGCGGTGGTGGGGCTGGGCCGCCCTGGCGCTGTCGGTCGTCGGGTTCGCCGACTCGCTCTACCTCACCGTCGACCATTTCACCCAGGGCACGCCGTTCTGCCCTGCCACCGGCTTCGAGAACTGCGCCAAGGTGACGGCGAGCCCCCAGGCGGAGGTCTTCGGCGTCCTGCCCGTCGCCCTCGTCGGACTGCTCTTCTTCGCCGTCATGGTGGCCGTCGACCTGCCGGCCCTGTGGCGCCGCGGCGGGCTCCTCGGCCGGCGGCTCGCCTACGGGCGGCTCGCCCTGGTCGTGGCCGGGATCGGGATGGTCACCTACCTCGTGTACTGCGAGCTCGTCACCATCGGGGCCATCTGCCTGTACTGCACCGGGGTGCATGTGGTGACGCTCCTGCTCTTCGTCCTCGTCGTGGCCACCTTTCCGGTCATGGCCAGCGTGTCCGGAGAGGAGCCCGAGTGACGCCGGGCGGCCGACGGGGGACGCGGCGGTCAGCTCACCGCTGAGCGGACCTCCACGGCGCCCAGGCGGGCCGGGGCCGGCCGGCGGGCCTCGAAGAGCAGGTGCTCGTGCTCCTCGACGGGGGCGGGGCGCGACAGGAGGAAGCCCTGGGCCCGGTCGCAGCCCAGGCGACGGAGCTCGAACATGGCGCGCTCGGTCTCGACGCCCTCGGCGACGGCCACGAGCCCGAGCGAGTGGGCGAGGCCCACCACCGCCGCCACGATGGCCGACTCGTCGGACCCGGCGCCCAGCGCCTCGACGAAGGTCCGGTCCACCTTGAGCGAGTCGATGGGGAAGTGCTTCAGGTAGGACAGCGACGAGTAACCGGTCCCGAAGTCGTCGATGCCGATCTGGACACCGAGGGCCCGGAGGCGGCCCAGGGCGTCGGCGGCGGCACGCTCGTCGCGCATGAGGGTCCCCTCGGTGATCTCCAGGCACACGAGCGACGGGTCGATCCGGCTCTCGGAGAGCGCCCTCTCGACGGCGGCGGGGAAGTCGGGGGAGGCGAGCTGGCGGGGGGAGACGTTCACGTTGATCTCCACCGGTGCCACTCCCCGGACCGCCGCCGTCCGGTTCCACCGGGCGGTCTGCCGGCACGCCTCGGTGAGGACCCAGTCGCCGAGGGGCACGATGAGCCCGCAGTCCTCGGCCACCTTGATGAACTGGTCGGGCAGGAGCAGGCCCCGGTCAGGATGCATCCAGCGCACGAGGGCCTCCGAGCCGACCACCTCCTGGGTCTCGACGTCGACGATGGCCTGGTAGTGGACCCGGAACTCGCCTTGGGCGAGAGCCCGGTGCAGCTCGTTCATGACGTGGAGGCTCTCGAGGGCCACGGCGTGGCCCTTGCCGTCGAAGACCGCCACCCGGCCCCTTCCCTCGTCCTTAGCGAGGTACATGGCGGCGTCGGCGTCGCGGAGAAGGCTCGAGGGCAGCGCCGTACCGTCGGTGAGGGCCACGCCGATGCTGGCGCTCACGTACACCGGCGAGCCCTGCAGGTCGAAGGGCCGCTGGAGCTCCTCGAGGACCCGCCGGGCCACGGTGACCGCTTCCGCCTCGTCGGCGACGCCTTCCCACAGGATGGTGAACTCGTCGCCGCCGAAGCGGGCGACGGTGTCCTCGTCGCGCAGCGCCCCGGCGATGCGCTGGGCCACGGCCTGGAGCAGGTCGTCGCCCGCCCCGTGCCCGAGCCCGTCGTTGACCAGCTTGAACCGGTCGAGGTCCAAGAAGGCCACCGCCACCTGGTGGTGTTGGCGCTGGGCCCGGCTCAGGGCCACTCCGAGCCGGTCGAGGAAGAGGGTCCGGTTGGGCAGGCCCGTGAGGGGGTCGTGGATGGCGGCATGGGCCAGTCGGTCGCGCATACGGCGCTGGTCGGTCACGTCCTGGATCTGCTCGATGAGGTGCAGGGGGCGGCCGCCCGAGTCGCGGACGACGCTCACGTGCACGTGGGCCCAGACCTCGTGCCCGTCGGCGTGCTGGAGGCGCTTCTCGAGCTCGAAGCCCTCGGAGTGGCCCGAGGCCAGGAGGCGCCGCTGGCCGGTGTCGAGCCCGGCGTCCTGCGGGCACGAGAGGCTCTGGATGCGGATCCCCACCACGCCGTCGGCGGTCAGCCCCACGATGGTGCCGAAGGCCCGGTTGGCCCGCTGGATCCGGCCGTCGAGGCTGGTGAGGGCGATGCCGATGGGGGCGTCCTCGAAGGCGCTTCGGAACCGCTCGTTGGCCTCGAGGAGCTCGGTGATGTCGTGGAGGTTGCCGACGATGCCCCGGACGTCGGGGTCGTGGGTGCGGTCGGTGATCGTCGTCTCGAAGTGCCGCCAGCGGCCCCGGCCGTCACGGATGCGGACCCGGGTCTCGAGCGACTGGGAAGGATCGGCGGCCAGCAACGGGAACGCCTCGGTGATCGACCGGACGTCCACGGGATGGATGAACTCCGCCGCCGACCGGGCGAAGTAGGGGGCGGCGGAGATGCCGAGCTGGCGCTCGAAGGCAGGGCTCACGTACTCGAGCATCCCGCCTGGGTCGACGACGATGATGATGTCCGAGGCGTTCGACACGAGGGCCTTGAAGCGTCGCTCGGACTGGCGCAGCCCGACCACGGCCGCCTCGCGCTCGGCGGTCACGCGCCCGAGGAGCCCGATGGTGAGGAGCGTCCCGAGCAGGCTGAGGGCGGCCAGGCCGTGGACGAGGGGCTGGCCGATCAGGCTCGGGACCAGGCCCAGGCCGATGCCCGTCTGGCCGACCGTCATGCAAGAGGCGCTGGCGACGATGGCGGGCCGGGTGACGCGCGAGCCGAAGAGGCGGAACGCGGTCCCGGAGCCGAAGAGATAGCCGACGGCGAGGATGGGCCCCCAGCCTGTGGCGTAGGCCACCACGGTGACGACGGCCATGTTCACCGCCACGTAGGCGGGCATGTGCCAGCTGCGGCGGTCGTCGCCCCAGGTCGCCGCCACCACGATGGCGGTTGTCCCCCCGGCTGCCACGATGAGGACGAGGAGCCAGTAGGGGACCGGGGCGATCAGGTGGAAGGCGCGCAGGACGCAGAACAGCGCCGCCACCGGGGGGTTCGACAGCACGGCCGGGTCCCGGGCGCGCTCGAGGAGCCGGTGCCCGAGCGAGTCGGGCCTCGAGGCCGTTGCCGCCCCCTCGCCGCCTTCCATCCGGAGGTCATCGGCGTTGCGGCCTGTTCCCTTGAACGGGGCAACGATCGCCCACCAGAGCCCAGGGCCGGCCCCCGGCCTGCCCCTCTTCGGGTGTTCAGTGGCGGCGGCGGAACCAGGACTCCCGGTCGAGCACCAGGGCCAGGGCGATGCCGAGCAGCCAGATGTCCTTGGCCATGGCCTGGCCGTCCTGGTTGGGGAGGACGCCCCCCTCCCGGTGCAGGCTCGGGGTGCGGAGGTAGAGGTGCACGAGGCCACCGGCGAAGCCGGCCAGGCCGAGTCCGGCCAGCCAGCTCGGCACGATGGGCAGCACCAGGGCGCCGCCGAGGGCGATCTCGGCGGCGGCCAGGGCCTTCACGAAGGAATCGGGGTCCACGTCGGCAGCCTGGGGGTAGGCCTCGGAGGCGAAGTGGTGTAGGCGCTTGGTGGTCTCCTCGTCGGCGTGCAGCTTGGCGAGCCCCGAGTCGAGGATGTGGGCCCCGGAGGCCAGGCGCAGAGGGAGGTGGCGCACAGGGGTGCGGCGCTTCAGGACGATCTTGGATCCGAGCATTCTCGATGCCTCCCTGTCATCGGCGTGCCCAGCCCCATACCCCCTGCCGCCGATCGGTACCCGCCGGGGAGCGCCGGCCGCCACGACCACCTCGAGACACCGTGGGCGCCGTCGCCCCCCCGGGCGTCATTAGTCGAGGAAGGTGAAGAGGAAGACCTGGGTGGCGTAGGCGACGAGTCGCGCCGGCTCGGTGCCCGACGCCCCCCGGTCCCACAGGACCATCTCCGCCGAGGCGTAGCCGTCGCCGGCGAACCGGGCCCGGTTGTGGGCGAGGAGCCAGCCCGACCGGCAGTCCTCGAGCAGGTGGACGGTGAGGTCGACGCTCGGGCCGAACCACCCGCTGCGGTGCTCGGGCCCCATCTTCTCGGCGACGGCCCCGGGCATCACGTCGGCCAGGACGACGAGGGCGAAGGGGTCGAGCGTGCCCTCGTCGCCAAGGGGCGGCTCGTCGAAGCCGAACCACTGGACGGTCTCGGCCCGGCCCGGCTCGTAGTCCTCCCAGGGGGCGTGGCCGAGGACGCCGCGGCCCTCGACGCAGCGGTCCCAGAACGGCATCGGCTCGAAGCGGGGGACCCCGTCAGGTGGGGGATCGCGATAGGAGCGGCAGTCCCCGGGGGGAGGGGCGTCGGGGGGCTCGAGGTCCATGAAGGAGAAGCCCCGCCGAGGCGCGCCGAAGGCCGCCGTGGTGACGTGGCCGCTCCCCGCCCCGGGGGTCCGGACCTCCCCCCGGACGTGGCTCATGGACCGGCCCCGGCGCAGGGTCTCCACGGTGAGCTCCAGGGATCCGTGGGCCACCTGCCCCACGAAGGACGTGTGGAGCCCCCGCAGGCGTTGGTCCGGGTCGCCGAGCTCCTCGGCCATGGCGCGCAGCGTCACGGCGGTCACGATCCCGCCTTGGGGGAGGGGTCGCAGGTTCCAGAGGTCCGACAGGTCCGCTTCGTAGCGCCCCTCTCCGAGGCGCCGGACCGACGTGTCGCGCCCGAAGGTGGTGTCCGGGAGGCCGGCCATGGTCAGAGGACGGGCAGCACGGCGCCGGCGAACCCCTCCCGGTAGAGGGCACGGCCGACGGCGTCGTCCCCGTGGCGGCGCCGGGCCGTCTCGAGGCCCACATGGAGGACGACGTCCCACAGCCCGACCGGGAGATGCCAGGGGTCCCGGCCGACGCTGCGGGCCAGGTCGTCGAGATGGACGGCCTGCTCGACCATCCGGGTGGCGAGGTAGTCGCCCAGCCTGATCCGCGTGCCGGCGATGACCGACATCACGTGGTCGGGCGGGAGAGTCGCGAGGCGGGCCTCGAGGACGGCGATGCGGCCCCGCAGCTGGGCCACGAGGGCGTCCTGCCCGACGGCGGCGACGACGGCCCCCCGGTCGCGGACGGCCTGGTGCATCTCCGCCGTGGCCGTCTCGGCGAAGGAGGCGTAGTAGTCCCCGGCGCTCGCGAAGTCGGGGGCGCCCGTCGGTGCCGCCGCCACGTCCTCGCCGAGGTACTCGTCGACCGTCCACACCGCCCCGCGCGCCAGGTGGCCGGCCAGCCCGCTCACGAGCTGGCCCTCGAGCACCGACGGCCGGTCCCAGGCCTCGCCCACGGCGGGGTCCCCGATGGCCCGGGCCACGACGCCGGCGCCCTCCAGGAACAGCGCGGCGCGGCCGTCGGGTCCGGGCACGGCGCGCAGTCTCCCATGAGCGGGTGCACGATGCCGCCGCGTGGCGGCACGTGGGACCCCCGTTGCACGACAAGGTCCCCGCCGTCCGGGACCTTGGCCCCTACGAAGCGGATGTCGCGCCGTGGTTGGCTGACCCGAGGCGGTGGGTGGAAAGGACGCACCATGTTGGAGCTCACGGCATTGGCGGTGCAGGCGGTGGCCACCACGTGCAACACGAAGGGCGTGCGGCCAGGGGAGTCGGCCGAGGTGACCTGGCGGCGGTCCCTCGTCGACCCCGACCAGGTGTGGGTGCTCGACGTCGCCATCGTCCCCGCTGCCGTCGTCGCCGGCCGACGCTGAGCGGTCAGCCGCCGAGCGCCTCCACCAGGCCGGCGAGGTCCGCCACCGTCACCGTCAGGGCCGAGTGCCCGGCGGGGCGCAGCGCCGAGGGAACCTTCTCCCGGAAGTGGATGCAGACGCCGGCGTCGCGGTTCGTCCCGAAGGTGAGGCCGTCGTCGACGAACGACCGTCGGGCCCCCACCGCCGTCCACCACCGGTATCCCCGCGTGACATGGGCGCCGTCGACGTTGTCCAGGGCCGTCTCGACGCGTAGGAGCCCGAAGGTGGCCCTGAGGCCGTCGTCGTCGGCGAGGGTGACGCCGTCCTTCCACGGCCGGACGCCGAAGGCGCCCCACACGGGGAGGAACCGGTAGTCGACCCGGTACGGGAACGTCCTCGCCATCCGCCTTGCTTATCGCACGCCGTCCGGTCACCGCCGTTTCCGCCCCTCTACCGGCGGGTAGGGCGGCGCCGTGGCGACCGATCGACCCTCCCGCTGTCGTGCCGAGATCTGTGTAGGCCCCGTGTCGGGCGTGGCCCACTGCGAGCTCGAGGAAGGCCACGGGAGCCGGTGGCACCGGAGCGACGAGGCCGGCTGGGAATGGTGCAAAGGCCAGCTCTGGCCGCTCCCACCCGAGGCCGCGTAGCGGGTCCGGGAGCCGTCAGTCCGCGACGGAAGACGTCGCGTCGGAGGTGACGTCGTCCTCCTGCGCCGGGACGCTGGTCGTCGTCGCCAGCGCCGTCGGAGCGGTGCCCGAGCCGGCCGGAGGTGCATCGGAGGTGGTGGCCTGTGACGACGCCGTGGTGGTGGCGGCTGATTCCGTGCCCGCACCGGACGTGTCGGGGGCCGCCGCCAGGGGGTCGGGCGCCGCC
>JAGWNV010000109.1 GCA_028872975.1 Acidobacteriota bacterium | reverse complement strand
TGCGGACCTCCCCCGGCACGACGCGCACCGTACCGCCCGCCCGCTCGACCAGGGCGGCGTCGTCGGTGGCCTCGCCCTCGGCGCCGTGGGCGGCCCGCAGCGCCTCGGCCCGGAAGGCCTGGGGGGTCTGGACCGCCACCAGGCCCTGGCGGTCGAGGCTCCGGACGACGGCGTCGCCGGCCACCTCCTTCACGGTGTCGGTCACGGCCAGCCCCGGCACCGCCGCGTCGGCGCCGGCCCTCACCGCCTCGATCACGGCCCGGAACAGCGCCGTGGAGGCGAGCGGGCGGGCCCCGTCGTGGACGACGACCACCGAGGCGTCGGCGGGCACCGCCGCCAACCCGGCCCGCACCGATGCGGCCCGGCTCGGGCCTCCGGCCACCACGGCGTCGGCGCCGGTGCCGGCCACCTCGGCCTGGCGGCCGGCGGGGACGACGAGGACGACCCCGTCGACGGCGGGCCTGGCCGCCTCGAGCGCCCAGGCCAGGACGGGCCGGCCCCCCAGGCGGGCGAACTGCTTGGGACCGCCGAAGCGGTCGCCGGTGCCCCCCGCCACCACCACCGCCCAGACGCTCACGGGCGGCTGCCGCCGGGGCGGCTCAGGGCAGGGCCTCGTCCAGACGCTTCTCGGCCTCGGCCTCGTCGACGTCGAGGGCGAAGGTCAGCTCCGAGACGAGGATCTGGCGGGCCCGGCTGAGCATGCGCTTCTCGCCGGCGGACAGCCCCTTGTCCTTGTCGCGGATGGAGAGGTTCCGCACCACCTCGGCCACCTGGTAGATGTCACCCGAGCGGAGCTTCTCGGAGTGGTTCTTGTACCGCCGGGACCAGTTGGTCGGCATCCGGGCCTCCTTCTTGCGGAGGACCGCGAACACCTCCTCGACCTCTTCGTCGTTGATGACCTCCCGCAGCCCCACGCCGTCGGTGTTGTCGGCCGGGACCATGAGGGTGAGGTCCCCGTAGGCGAGGCGGAGCACCAGGTACTCCTTCTTCTGCCCGAACGCCTCTTTGACCTCGCGCCGCTCGACGATGGCTGCGCCGTGGTGGGGGTAGACGACCTTGTCACCGATGTCGAAGACCACCACCAGCTCGCTCTCTTCGCTCGTGCCCGGCGCGCCGACGGCCGGGCGCACTCAGGGGAGCCACCATTCTACCCGAGACCCCGCTGCGCCCCGTTGGGGCGAGGATCAGCTGTAACGGTCGAGGATGCTGGCCTCGGCCAGCCTGGCCAGGCCCTCCTTCACCGACCGCGCCCGGGCCTCGCCCACGCCCCCCACCTCCTCGAGGTCGCCCACCGAGGCCCGCATGATCTTCTGGAGCCCGGCGAAGTGCTCGACGATCCGGTCCACGAGGGCGTCGGGGAACCGGGGGAGGCGGTACAGCAGGCGGTAGCCCCGGGGCTCGAGGGAGGCGTCGGGGTCGGCCTCGGTGTGGCTGAGACCCAGGGCGGCGCCCACCTTGCGGCCGTCGAGCAGGTCCTCGGTGGACAGCCGCGCCAGGGAGGCCAGCGAGCGGTGCACGGGCCCGCTGCCGTCCTGCTCGGCCCCCACCCCGGCGACGGCGCCCATGGCGGTGTGGAGGTAGTCGCGCACCACCTGGTGGCGCACTACCGCCACGCCGTCGACGAGCTCGCCGAGCTGGAGGTGCAGCAGGCGCCCCTCCTCGCCGAGCTCGACGAAGATCGGGTCCAGCTCGCCCGCCACGCGCAGGATGATCTCGGCGGGCTGGAGGACCGCTCCCACGTCCCGCACGGTGACGGTGTCCTCGATCTCGAGCGCCGAGAGGGCGGTCACGGCCAGGTCGAACCGCTGGCGGAACCGGTGCAGCGCCTGGAGCGCCTGGCTCACCTTGTCGTGCAGCCGGCCGGCGGCCTGCAGGACGTGCTTGTCGCCGTTGCGGTACACGGTGATCACACCCATGGCGGCCGACACCGACACCACCGGCACGTCGATGGACCTGGCCATCCGCTCGGCGGTGCGGTGCCTCGTCCCCGTCTCGGTGGTGGGCACCGACGGATCGGGCATGAGGTGGACGTTGGCGCGGGCGATGCGCGCCGCGTCGCCGGAGAGGATGATGGCCCCGTCCATCTTGGCCAGCTCGGTCAGCCGCTGCGGGCTGTACTCGGCGTCGATCAGGAACCCCCCGGTGCAGATGGAGAGCACCGAGGCGTCGTCGCCGATGACGAGGAGCGCGCCGCGCTTGGCCAGGAGCACTCGTTCGAGACCCTCGCGTAGCGGCCGGCCCGGCGCCACCAGGCCGAGGGCGCCGGCCATGGCCGAGGTCGGTCGCTCCGCCACGACTCGATGGTACCCGCCGGTCGCGCCGCCCCGCCGTCGGGAAGCGGCCGTGCTGCACACGGCGAGGCCGGCTCGCCCTGCGTCGTCACACCGCCAGCAGCGCCGGAAGGTCGCCCACCGCGTCGACGCGCACGAGCTGCATCCCCGGTGGGCCCGGGCAGCAGCCGGCGGGCACGGCGGCGCGGTGGAACCCGAGCCGGGCCGCCTCCTGGAGCCGCCGCTCGGCTTGGGCCACCTGGCGCAGCTCACCGCCGAGGCCGACCTCGCCGAAGGCCACCATGTCGGGAGGCACGGGCCGGCCCCCGGCCGCGCTGGCCACGGCCAGGGCGACGGCCAGATCGGAGGCGGGCTCGGACAACCGGACGCCGCCCACCACCGAGGCGAACACGTCGGTGCGGCCGAGACCCAGACCGAGGGCGCGGTCGAGCACGGCGAGGAGCACCGACAGCCGCCCGGTGTCGAGCCCCTGGGCTTGCCGGCGCGGACCGGTCGGCCCGCACGGCGAGGTGCCCACGAGCGCCTGGACCTCGACGAGGAGCGGCCGGCGCCCCTCCACCGCCGCCACGACGCTGCTGCCGGGCTGGGACGGCCGGCGGTCGCCGAGGAGGAGCCGGTAGGGGTCGGCCACCGCCGACAGCCCCCCGTCGCCCATCTCGAAGAGGCCCAGCTCGCCGGTGGGCCCGAAGCGGTGCTTCGCGGCCCGCACCGCCCGCAGCGCGTGGTGCCTGTCCCCCTCGACGCTCAGCACGGTGTCGACGAGGTGCTCGAGCAACCGGGGACCGGCGAGGGCCCCGTCCTTGGTCACGTGGCCGACGAGCACGACCGGCACCTCGGCCGTCTTCGCCATGGTCACGAGCAGCTCGGCACAGGCGCGCACCTGCGACGGGCTGCCCGCCGGCGCCCCCACGGCGGGGTCGGCGACGGCCTGGATGGAGTCGACCACCACCAGCCGGGCACCCGAGCGGTCCACCGCCTCGGGGATGGCCGAGGCGTCGGTCTCGGCCAGCACGTACAGGTCGTCGGGCACCGTGCCGAGGCGTCCGGCGCGCAGTCGGACCTGCGAGGCCGACTCCTCGGCGCAGACGAGGAGCGCCGGCGCGCCGGCGGCGGCGTGGGCGGCGAGGACCTGGAGCAGGAGGGTGGACTTGCCCACTCCCGGCTCCCCGCCGAGGAGGGTCACCGAGCCCGGCACGAACCCGCCTCCGAGGACCCGGTCGAGCTCGGCGAGGCCGGTCGGCACGGGGCCGGCCGCCTCGAGGTCCACGGCGGTGATGGCGGTGGGCACGGCGGGGGGCCGCCCACGCGGCCGGAGCTGGCCCTCGCCGCAGCCGCCGGCGGCGGCAGGAGGGGGCCGGGACTCGAGGAGGGTGTTCCAGGCGCCGCAGCCGGGACAGCGGCCGCTCCAGCGGGGGGCCTCGGCCCCGCAGGTGCCGCAGCGGAACCCGGTCCGGGTCGTCACCACGCCGGCACGCTATGTGGAGGCTGTGACGGTCCCCCGGACGCGGCATCGACACGGCCGGAGCCGTGCCGATGGGGTCAGACCGTGGCGGTGGCGGTCAGGTGCTGGGACCGGCCCCCGCCAGCTCCACCGGGGGCGGCTGCAGGCCCTCGGTCGAGCGGAAGACGACCTCGCCGTCCTCGACGTCGACGATGATGGTCTCGCCGACGCGGAATTCCTTCCACAGGATCCGCTCGGAGAGCGGGTCCTCCACGTACTGCTGGATGGCCCGGCGCAGCGGCCGTGCCCCGAGCGTCGGGTCGTAGCCCTTCTCGGCCAGCAGCGCCTTGGCGGCCGGGGTGAGCTCGAGGCTCATGCCCTGGCCCTCGAGCTGGTCGCCCACCCGCTTGATCATGAGGTCGACGATCTCGACGATCTCGGTGGTCGACAGCTCGTGGAAGACGATCACCTCGTCGATCCGGTTCAGGAACTCGGGCCGGAAGTGGGCCTTGAGGGCGTCGTTGACCTTGGCCTTCATCCGCTCGTAGGTGACCGCCTCGGAGCTCTTGGCGAACCCCAGCGACGCCTTGCGCAGGTCGGCGGTGCCGAGGTTGGAGGTCATGATGAGCACGGTGTTCTTGAAGTCCACCGACCGCCCCTGGGCGTCGGTGAGCCGGCCGTCCTCCAGGATCTGGAGCAGGGCGTTGAACACGTCGGGGTGCGCCTTCTCGACCTCGTCGAAGAGCACGACCGAGAACGGCTTGCGGCGGACGGCCTCGGTCAGCTGGCCGCCTTCCTCGTATCCCACGTAGCCGGGGGGCGAGCCCACCAGCCGCGAGACGGTGTGCTTCTCCATGTACTCGCTCATGTCGAGCTGGATGAGGGCGTCCTCGTCGTCGAAGAGGAACTCGGCCAGGGTCTTGGCGAGCTCGGTCTTCCCCACGCCCGTGGGGCCGAGGAAGATGAACGAGCCGCTGGGCCGCTTGGGGTCCTTGAGGCCGGCACGGGTCCGGCGGATGGCCCGCGACAGGGCCTTGATGGCCTCCTCCTGGCCGACGACCCGCTTGTGCAGCTCGTCCTCCATCCGGAGCAGCTTGGCCGTCTCCTCCTCGGTGAGGCGGTAGACGGGGATGCCGGTCCAGTTGGCCAGCACCTCGGCGATGACCTCCTCGTCGACCACGTCGAACAGCTCCACGCCCTCGGCGCGCCACTCGGCCTCCATGGCCGTCTTGCGGTCGAGGCGCTCCTTCTCCTGCTCGGCCAGCTTCTTGGCCTGGTCGAAGGCCTGGCGCTCGATGGCCGACTCCTTGTCGGTGCGGATCCGGTCGATCTCGGCCTCGAGCTTCTTGTAGTCGGGCGGCGTGGTCATCCGGCGGATGCGCAGCCGGCTGCCGGCCTCGTCGATGAGGTCGATGGCCTTGTCGGGCAGGTACCGGTCGGCCAGGTACCGGTCGGCCAGGTTGGCCGCCGCCACCAGGGCCTGGTCGGTGATGGTGACCGAGTGGTGCGACTCGTAGCGGTCGCGCAGTCCCTTCAGGATCTCGATGGTGTGCGCCACCGTGGGCTGCTCGACCTTGATGGGCTGGAACCGGCGCTCGAGGGCGGCGTCCTTCTCGAGGTGCTTGCGGTACTCGTCGAGGGTGGTGGCCCCGATGGTCTGCAGCTCGCCCCGGGCCAGCATGGGCTTGAGGATCGACGCCGCGTCGATGGCGCCCTCGGCGGCACCGGCGCCCACGAGGGTGTGGAGCTCGTCGATGAACAAGACGATGTCGCCCCGGGTCCGGATCTCCTTCAAGACCTTCTTGAGGCGCTCCTCGAAGTCCCCCCGGTAGCGGCTGCCGGCCACGAGGGCACCGAGGTCGAGGGTGTAGAGCTGCTTGCCGTTCAGGGTCTCGGGCACGTCGTTGGCCACGATGCGCTGGGCCAGGCCCTCCACGATGGCGGTCTTGCCCACGCCCGGCTCGCCGATCAGCACCGGGTTGTTCTTGGTGCGCCGCGACAGCACCTGCATGACCCGCTCGATCTCCTTGTCCCGGCCGATGACCGGGTCGAGCTTGGACTCGCGGGCCAGCTGGGTGAGGTTGCGGCCGAACTGGTCGAGCACCGGGGATCCCGAGGGCGTCTCCGAGGAGGACGACCCGGCGCCCACGCCGGCGGCCTCCTTGCCCTGGTAGCCCGACAGCAGCTGGATGACCTGCTGGCGGACCCGGGCCAGGTCGGCGCCCAGGCTCACGAGCACCTGGGCGGCCACGCCCTCGCCCTCGCGGACGAGGCCGAGGAGCATGTGCTCGGTGCCGATGTAGTTGTGGCCGAGCTGGAGGGCTTCGCGGAGGGAGAGCTCGAGGACCTTCTTGGCCCGAGGGGTGAACGGCGGCGACCCGGTCGGGGCCGTGCCGGAGAGGCCGATGGTCTCCTCCACCTTCTCCCGGACGGCCTCCAGGGAGATGCCGAGCTGCTCGAGGGCCTTGGCGGCGACGCCCTCGCCCTCGTGGATGAGCCCGAGGAGGATGTGCTCGGTCCCGATGAAGCTGTGGTTCAGAAGGCGCGCCTCTTCCTGCGCCAGGACCAACACCCTGCGGGCCCGATCAGTGAAGCGTTCGAACACCAGACCGCCTCCCTCGACGGCTCGAATCCTGAAGAAGTCTACCGGCCGGTCCCTGGCTGACGGGACCGGCTTCCGGCTCCTCCCGGGGGACCAATGGCCCCGTGTCTCCTATCGGCAGGTCGGTCCCGGACCCTGACGGCATTCACATACCGTGGCCGGGGCGTTCCCACGCTCGGGGAACGCCCTGCCGGTCCCCGCCTCGCGGACGGGGCCCACCGGCGGCCACCAGGGGATACGGCCCGTCCTTTGTCGGGGATCGTGGGCTCTGACCTATCGTGCTCTTGGTGAACGCCGCGCCGCTGCTCTCTCTTCCCGGCATGGAGGAAGACCTGCTCCGCCTGGAGCCCACCCTCCGGGAGGCGGTCCGGTCCGGCGACGCCTTCCTCGACGAGGTCACCACCCACCTCATCGATGCCGGTGGCAAGCGTCTGCGGCCCTGCCTGGCCATCGCCGCCGCCACCGGGGGGGACGGGACGGCCTCCGACGACGACCTCCAGGGGGCAGTGGCCGTCGAGCTCGTCCACCTGGCCTCGCTCTACCACGACGACGTCATCGACGAGGCCACCGTGCGGCGCAACGTCGAGAGCGTGAACGCCCGCTGGGGGAACCTGGTCGCCATCGTGGCCGGTGACTTCCTCCTGGCCCGGTCGGCGGAGATCGCCGCCGCTCTCGGCACCGAGGTGGCCGCCCTCCTCGCCGCCACGTTGGGCAAGCTGTGTGAGGGCCAGGTCGTCGAGCTGCGCTCCACCTTCGACACGGGCCGGAGCGAGGAGCAGTACTACACGGCCATCGCCGGGAAGACCGCGGCGCTGCTCGCCACCTCCTGCCGCATCGGGGGGCTCACCGCCGGGCGTCCCCGGCCCGAGATCGAGGCGCTCACCGAGTTCGGGCGCTGCTTCGGGATGGCCTTCCAGCTCCGAGACGACCTGCTCGACGTCCTCGCCACCGACGAGGAGCTGGGCAAGCCCTCGGGCCAGGACTTGGCCGAGGGCGTCTACACCCTTCCCGTGCTCCTCGCCCTCCAGGACCCCGCCGTGGCCCTCGAGCTCCAGCCCCTCCTCGGGAGGCCCCTCGGCGCCCCCGAGCGGGAGAAGGCCAAGGCCATGGTGGCGGCCTCCGCCGCCGTCGGGGCCACCCTGGCCGCCGCCGAGCGGTTCACCGACCAGGCCGCCGAGGCCGCCGCTGCCCTCACCGGCGGCGGGCTGGGCCGGAGCATGGCGGCCCTGGCCCGGGGCCTGCTCGACGACCTCCCGGTGGCGAGCCGGGAATAGCCCCGCCTGCGCCGGGCCAGGTCGGGCTCAGGCCGTGGAGGTGGCGGCCGCCGACCCGCCCGTCGCGCCGCCGGCTCCCGCCGGCCCGCCCGGGCAGCGGGCCTCGATCTTCGACAGCCGGGTGTGGGCCCTGCGCTGGAGCTTCTCCAGCCGGCTGATCCGCCTGGCCAGGCGGGCCGCCCGCTTCTGGTGGCCCGCCGACTGGGCCTTCGCCTCGGCCGCCGTCAGCTTGGGCAGGGCCACC
>JAGWNV010000108.1 GCA_028872975.1 Acidobacteriota bacterium | reverse complement strand
GCGGACCCTCAGCATCCACCACCTCGACCTCGACGCCCGGCAGCACCATGGCGAAGGCCCGGATCCAGCCGGCGAGGTCCTCGGAACCGGGGGTGCGGGCCACCCGGACCACCCCCGTCCCGTCGGCCCGGAGCCCGGCGGCGACAGGCGGCCGCTTGGGCCCCGTCCGCACCACGTCCTCCCGGGAGAGCACGACCCGCACGGGCCGCCCGTGGGTGTCGGCCAGCTCCCGGGCCACGGCCGGGAGCGTGGACCGGGCCTTGGAGCCGAAGGCGCCCCCGTTGGCGAGAGGCGAGGCCGGGGTCCCACCCGGCGCGCACCACGAGGCGTCGGGCTCGAGGTAGGCGGGCTCGACGAAGCTCGTCCGGAGGCGCACCGGGAACGCCCCGGGGGGCAGCTCGAGGGGGGGCCGGACGGCGACCGTCGAGTTGCGCCCCTGGACCTTCCCCGCCGCCCGCCGGGCCGCCCCGAGGCTGTCGCCGACCGCCCAACCCCCGGTGCCGTCGGGGACGGCCACGAGGGCGCCCGCCGGCCAGGTGTCCTCGGCGAAGCCGGCCCGCCCCAGCACCGTCTCCTCCCCGACGGCCTGGGCCGTCCCCCCTTCGACGGCGGCCCGCCTGGCGGCGGCGGCGAGGTCGCGCCCGGGCCGGGGCCGACCGGGGCCCCGGGCGGCCAGGTCGGCGGCCTCCAGGATGGTCCGCCAGCCCGTGCACCGGCACAGGTGGGCGGCGAGGGCCCGGCAGACGGCCTCCTCGTCCCCGGCGCCCTGGCGCGTCTCGAGAGCGGCGAGGCGCACCAGGATCCCCGGCGTGCAGAACCCGCACTGGCTGGCCCCGGCGTCGGCGAAGGCGGCCGCCCAGCGGTCCCGGACCCCGGGGTCGAGGCCCTCCAGGGTGGTCACCCGCCGGCCGGCCACCCGGCGGGCCGGGGTCACACAGGCCACCCGGGCCGACCCGTCGACGAGGACCGTGCAGCAGCCGCACTGGCCCTGAGGGCTGCATCCGTCCTTGGCGCTTCTCACCCCGAGGCGCTCGCGGAGCACCTCGAGGAGGGAGCTGCCGTCGTCGGCCACCGTGACGGTGCGGCCGTCGAGTTCGAAGGAGACGGTGGCCGGGGCCCCTGCGCCGGGGGCCTGCGGCGCGGCGGTCAGGGCGCCGGGATCAGCTGAAGGACGAGCCGCACCCGCAGGTCCGGGTGGCGTTCGGGTTCGAGATGTGGAACCCGGCGTCCTGGAGCCCGTCGGTGTAGTCGAGGGTCGACCCCTTGAGCAGATCGGCGCTGGCCGGGTCGACCACCACCCGCACCCCGTCGTGGTCCCGGACGATGTCGTCGCCGGCGATCTCCGAGTCGAAGTACATCTCGTAGCTGTAGCCCGAGCAGCCGCCGGGGCGGACGGCGACGCGGAGGGCGAGGGCCTCGTTGCCCTCCTGCTCGAGGAGGGCGGCCACCTTCCGGCTGGCGGCGTCGCTCAGGGTGATGGGGCTCGGGCGCTTGCCGATGGAGACCGTGGAGATCGTCGTCACGGTCCGAATCCTACCAAGGGGCACCTGCGGGCCGGTCCGCCGGCCGGTCGGGGACACGCCGGTAGCATCGACGAGGTGGCCGAAGAGGCGGTGCCACCAGCGCCGATACCGGTGGCACCCGACGAGGAGTCGGTGCGGGCCGCCCTGGCCGGCGTGATCGACCCCGAGCTGGGCGCCGACATCGTCGAGCTCGGCATGGTCCGTGGCGTGGCCGTGGCCGCCGACGGCGCCGTGACGGTCGAGGTCGCACTCACGGTGGCGGGCTGTCCCCTGCGGACCCAGCTCCGCACCGACGTCGAGACCCGCCTGCGGGCCCTCCCCGGCGTCCGGCGGGTCGAGGTGGCCATGGGGGAGATGACGGCCGCCGAGCGCAACGCCGTCATGGACAAGGCCCGTCGCCGGGCCCAGGAGCAGCGGGCCCTCGCCGTGGACGTGCCGGTCTCGGCCCGGGTCCTGGCCGTCTCCTCGGGAAAGGGGGGCGTGGGCAAGTCGTCGGTGACGGTGAACCTGGCCCTGGCCCTGGCCCGCCGGGGGCTCGTCGTCGGGCTCCTCGACGCCGACATCTGGGGGTTCTCGGTCCCCCGCCTCCTCGGCATGCGGGGCGAGCTGCGGGCCGAGGCCAAGAAGATCGTGCCCGTGGAGCAGCCCGTCGGCGAGGGGCTGCTCAAGGTCGTCTCCATGGGGTTCCTGGCCGAAGAGGACAAGGCCATCATGTGGCGGGGCCTCATCTTGAACCGGGCCGTCCAGCAGTTCCTCGAGGACGTCCGCTGGGGCCAGCTCCACTACCTCCTCATCGACATGCCCCCGGGGACCGGCGACATCCAGATGGGCCTGGCCCGGATGCTCCCCCGCACCGAGGTCCTCGTCGTCACCACCCCGCCCCTGGCCTCGCAGAAGGTGGCGGCCCGGGCCGCCGACATGGCCCGCAAGGGCCACCTCCGCGTCGCCGGGGTCGTCGAGAACATGGGCCCCTTCGTCTGCGAGCACGGGACCAGCTACGCCCTCTTCGGCGAAGGCGGCGGCGCCCGCCTGGCCGCCGAGCTCGGGGTGCCCCTCGTCGGGACCGTGCCCCTCCATCCCGACATGGCCGCCGCCGGGGACGCCGGCGCCCCCGTGGCCCTCGGGACCGGGCCCCTGGCCCGCTCCTTCGAGGACCTGGCCCGTCGGATCGTGGAGGACGTCTCGCCGGTGGTCGAGGTGAGCGGGTGCTCGGCCCGCATGCTCGACCACGTCGAGCAGGCCCTCGACGCCGCCGGCGCCTGACCGCTCGACGCCGCCGACGCCTGGCCCCTCCCCCGACCCCTCAGACGGCGGCCCAGGTGCTGGCCGGGTCGTCGGGGTCGGCGCCCTGCGCCATCCCGTCCTGGGCGAGCTTGCGGAGATGCGCCCACAGACTCATCCGGGCGACGGGGTGCAGCGCCTCGTGGACGTCGGCGTAGACCGGTCCCACCAGCTCGTCGACGGTCGCTCGCCGGGCACTCCGGAGGGCCTCCACGACGGCCTGCTCCCGCCGGCGGCGGTGCTCGAGGATGCCGGTCACCACGTCCCGGGGATCGTCGAGGAGCGACCCGTGGCCGGGGGCGATCGACGCCACCGGCGGGGCGAGGTCGAGCAGGCGGGCGAGGCTCGCCATGTACCGGGCCATGTCGCCGTCGGGCGGGGCGATGACCACCGTCGAGCCCTGCATGACGTGGTCGCCGGAGAAGAGCATCCCCTCTTCGAGCAGCAGCCAGCAGAGGTGGTTGGAGGCATGGCCGGGGGTGTGGACGGCCCGGAGGCAGAACCCGTCGCCGGCCAGCTCGAAGCCCTCGCCCACCGACCGGTCGGGGTCGAAGGCGTCCCGGGGGCCGAACCCGATGACCTCGGCGCCGGTCCGCTCGGCCAGGGTGGCCGCCGCCGGGGCATGGTCGGGGTGGGTGTGGGTCACCACCACCCACCGGACCCGTCCCCGCCCCGCCTCGACGAGGGCGTCGACGTGGGAGGGCTCGTCGGGCCCGGGGTCCACGACGACGAGCTCGCTCGTGCCCACCAGGTAGCTGTTCGTGCCCGGCCCGGTCATCATCCCCGGGTTGGGGGCGGTGACCCGGACCACCCCGGGCGCCAGGGCCACCGGCCGGCCGGGTTCGGGCGGGGCGCCGGGGTCGAGGACGGGCTCGTCGGGGACGGTCATCCCCGGTCCCGCATCCGGCCCTCCACGTCGATGCGCCGGACGGCGGCGCCGACCTCGGCCGGCGACAGCGACCGGTCCCCGCCCGAGGGGGCCGCCCCCATGGCCTCGTCGTAACCGGGGTCACCGGGGAGCAGGATCCGCACGCCCCGGTCGTCGGCCACTACCCGGGGCAGGACGGTGGGGACCCGCTCGATGGCCAGTGTCGCCTCGAGCAGTTCCCCGCTCGTGGAGAACCGGGCCAGCGCCTGGAGGTTCTTCATGGTCGGGAAGATCACGTCGAGCTCGCCGGCGGCGGCCCGCTCGAGGGCGACGGCCGGCTGCACCCACACCGTGTCGACCGTCTCGTGCTCGTCGTGGACGGGGACCTGGCCGACGGGGAGGGCGGCCACGAAGAACCTCGTGTCGTACCGCTTGGGGGCGCCCTCGGGGGTGATCCAGTGGCTGAAGTAGTGGATGCGGTCGGCGGCCACGAGGAGTCCCTCGCCGGCGAGCAGGTCGAGGAACCCGACCCGGCCGGCGTTGAGCTCGGCCCGCAGCGAGGCCAGGTGCCGACGGCGTCCGGGGGCGGCCAGGTCGACCGGCACGCCGTCCGGATCGGCACCCGCCTGGTAGGCGAGGAGGACGCCCGCCTCCTCGAAGCACTCCCGGGCCGCCGCCACCCAGAAGGCGAGGCCACCGTCCCCGACGCCGAGCAGGTCGCTGGCGCCGGCGTCGTCGCGACCGGCGCAGGCCCGCACCGACTCCTCGGAGCGGTCAGCCTCGTCGACCTTCCCTCCCGGGAAGACGTAGGCCCCGCCGACGAAGTCGGAGTCGAGGTGCCGGCGGACCATGCAGACCTCGAGAGCGGGGCCGGCGCCGGTCGTGGTGTCGCGCACCAGCATGATGGTGGCGGCGTCGCGCGTGGGGACCGGCCCGGGGGCGGCCTCGTCGGCCATGGTCCCGGAGACTACGGCGTTGGCTCCTGCCGCCGCCCGTCGGCCGGCCGGCCGCAGTGGCAGGTCAGGAGGCGGCGGCGAGGGCGGCGTCGAGGACGCCGGCTTCGACCATGGCGCGCAGCACGACGTCGGCGAACCGGCGGGGCTCGGCGATGAGCCAGCTGTGGCCGCCGGGGACGACCTCGCCGTCGACGGAGGCCGCCCGGCACAGGGCCGAGAACCCGGCATGGGGCACGAGGCGGTCCCGGTCCGACCACACGAGGGTGACCGGGACGCCGGCCTCGCCGAGGGCGGCGACCTCCTCGAGCAGGTGCGCCCTGCGGACGAACTCGCCCACCCGCCACATCGCCAGCGGGTTGGAGACGAGGTTGGGCACCGCCTCGCCGAGCAGGGCAGGGAGGACCCGGATGGCCGACGGGGCGGCGAGGAGGTCGGCGCCGATGACCCGGCCCCACTGCCACCAGGGCCGGTCGGCGATGGTGGCGGGCCCCGGGGCCGCCCAGGGGAATCCCCCCACGGCGTTGCAGAGCACGACGTTCGCCACCCGGTGGCGCTGGTCGTGGGCCAGCTGGATGGCGACACCGCCGCCGAAGGAGTGCCCGACGACGGTGACGGGCCGGTCGACGCCGAGGGCGTCGAGGTAGTCGGCGGCCCAGCGGGCGTAGCCGCCGAAGGAGCAGTCCCCGCCGTCGAGCGAGGGCGTGCCCCCGAACCCGGGCTGAGCCGGGGCGAAGACGTCGCAGCCGAAGTCCCGCAACTGGGCGAGAGGAGCCCCGTAGGAATGGGGCCCGACGGCCCACCCGTGGAGGAACAGCACCGGCATGTCGCCGCAGCGCCGCGGCGCCGGCGCCCCGGCGGCCGGGTCGCCCGCGTCCACGACAGCCGCGTCCACGGCCGCCGACCCCGTCCCCACGTCCCGGGAACGGCGCCCGACCGGCACCACTTGCGCCAGTGCCCGCGCGCTGAGCGCGAGATTCATGGCTGGCGAATCTACGCCGAAGAAGGAGATGGGAAGGGGGATGCCCGCAACCGTCGTCGCCGAACCACTCGGTAGGCTCACCTCCCCGAATGACCCCCTCCGACTCGTCGGCCCGAGCGCGCCCGCCGCTTCGCTTCCGGCCGCCGATGGCCCTGCTCACAGGGGCGTTCGTGGCCGGGATCCTGGTCCTCGCCCTGGTCCTCGTGCTCCTCGAGGTGTTCTCGGGCGGCCCCTCCCCGGCGACGCCGAGCCCCCCACCCCAGGCCTCTGCCTCGGTGGTCGCCGCCGTGGCCGGCGCGCCCGGGGTCGCCCTCGCCGCTGCGGCTCCCGGTCCCCTCGACGCCGGTCAGCTCCAGTCGGGACAGCCGCCGCTCCAGGTCGCCGGCCGGCCCGCCGTCGTCTTCGTGGGTGCCGAATTCTCCCCCTACAGCGCCGCCGCCAGCTGGGCCCTCGTCGCCGCCCTGGGGCGCTTCGGCACCTTCCGGCAGCTCGGCTCGACGCTCTCGGCCTCGACCGAGGTCTTCTCCCACACTCCGGGGTTCAGCTTCTACGGCACCGGTTACACGAGCGCCGAGGTCTCCTTCGAGGCCGTCGAAGGATGGGGGGACACCCTCTCGGCCGTGGCCCCGGCCGGCTACCCGACCCTGGACCGGGTCCCCGAGGCCGTCTCGGGGCTCCTCCGGCGCTACGACCCGCCCGGGGGCGCCGGGGCCACCCTCCCCTTCCTCGACGTGGGCAACCGGCTCGTGCTCGTGGGGGCCTCGATCGGCTACTCGCCCGGGCTCCTCCACGGCATGGACCTCGCAGGCGTGGCCGGCGCCCTCGGGGACCCGACCTCCCCGGTCGCCCGGGCCGTCCTGGGCACGGCCGACGAGATCACCGCCGTCGTCTGCAGCGAGGACGGCATGCGGCCGGCCTCCGTCTGCACCGACCAGGCCACCAGCCTGGCCGCCGCCCACCTGGGACTTGGCTGACCGGGAGGTTCAGCCGGCCCGCCGCTCCACGACCTGCTTGCGCTCGGTCTCGTTGAGCCCGCCCCAGATGCCGTGCGGTTCACGGATCGAGATGGCGTACTCCAGGCAGTCGGGCCGCACCATGCAGGTGTGGCAGATCGCCTTTGCCCGCGTCTCGCGGGCGACCTTCTCGTCCTTGCGCTCGGGATGCGTGGGCGGGAAGAACACTGCCGCCTGCGGTCCCTTGCAGGCCGCCCTCTCCTGCCAGGCCTCCCCCAAGGTGCGTGTCGCCACTCCCCCTCCTGCCCGTCCTCGCGGCACGCTACTTCCTGCTCCTGACCACCGACAAGGGGTCTGACCAGGTATTTGAGCGGTCATCCGCCGGCGGCGCCGAAGGGCGACGCGCCGTGGCCGGTACGCTCGGGACCGAGCATGGACGTGGCCTCCTTTTGCCGACAGAGCCGCGTGGTCGTGGTGGCCGGCAAGGGGGGCGTCGGCAAGACCACCGTCACGGCGGCCTTCGCCCGCATGGCCTGCCATGCCGGGCTCTCGGTCCTCGTGGTGGAGCTCGAGGGCAAGCCCGGGGTCCCGGCCGCCTTCGGCCAGGGGGGCACCCTCGACTACGGGGAGACGGTGCTGGCCGACGGCAACGGGGTGGTCAGGGCCCGGCGGGTGACCCCCGACGACGCCCTCCTCGAGTACCTCGCCGATCACGGGATGAAGCGGATCTCGAAGCGCCTCGTCTCCTCCGGCGCCCTCGACGTGGTGGCCACCGCCATCCCCGGGATCCGAGACATCCTGGTCCTCGGCAAGGTCAAGTCCCTCGAGCGCGAGCGTGTCGCCGACCTGATCCTCGTCGACGCCCCCGCCACCGGGCACGCCATGACGTTCCTCTCCTCGGCCCAGGGGCTGCTCGACGCCGCTCGGGCCGGCCCGGTGCGGACCCAGGCCGCCGACGTGGTCGACCTCCTCACCGACCCGGCCCGTACCCAGGTCGTCCTCGTGACCCTCCCCGAGGAGATGCCGGTGAGCGAGGTGGTCGAGGCCGCCTTCGCCCTCGAGGACAAGATCGGGGTCAGCCTCGGCCCGGTGGTCGTGAACGGCTGCCTCATGGAGGACCCGCTGCTCGCCACCGATCCGTCCGCCGCCGCCGCCGAGGCCGGCCTCGCCCTCGACCCGGCGACGGCCCGGGCCCTCGGGGAGGCGGCCGAATTCCAGGCCCACCGGTTCGGCCTCCAGGAGGAGCAGCTGCAGCGGCTCGCCGAGGAGCTGCCCCTGCCCCAGCTGCGGACCCGTCTGCTGTGGGAGGCCGCCGAGGTGGGCCCC
>JAGWNV010000107.1 GCA_028872975.1 Acidobacteriota bacterium | reverse complement strand
GGACAGGTCCCGAACGGTGAGCACCGGGAGCTCAGCTGCCATTCGTCCCAGTCTCGCATCCCGAGCACGCATGTTCGACGACGACGAGTGCGGGGGTCGGCAGGCCGTCGCGGTGGGCGCCGGCGACGGTTGGCGATGCCAATCGAACTGGCGTTTGCCGATCTCGAAGATGACAGGGGCCGATCGGCGCGCGTTGGTACCCTGTTCAGCCGTGGCCGTGGTGCGTTTCCTGCTGGGAGTCGTCGTGGTCGGTGCTGCGCTGCTTTGGATCATCGCAGCCACCCACGGATTCAGCGGAGCCTATTGCTTCCAATCATCAGGAAGCTGCAGCTCGACGTCCAACGTGACCATCCAATGGGACACGGTCCTATGGGTTGGCCCGGTCGTCTTCGTGATCGCCCTGGCCTTTCTCTTCATACTCCGTCGACCTCGCTGACCCGCCGGGAACCGATCCAACCTGCGGGCGGGCGACCGGGGGGCTGTTCGGCAGCTCTTCGGACGTCCCGACCTCGTAGCCGTCGAGCTGGGCGGGGCCGGCGGCGTGCTCCTGCGAGTGCACAGGGGTGGAATCCGGTCCGCCGGCCAGCGAGTCACGACCCTTGGAGTCGTCGGGCGATGTGCTCGGCCACCATGATCGTCGGCAGGTTCGTGGTCGCCGTCGGGATGGTCGGCATGATGGAGGCATCGGCGACCGTGAGTCGACCGACGCCGTGCACCGAGCCGCTCGCGTCGGTGACCGCCCCTTCACCGGGATCCGGTCCCATGGCACACGTCCCGACGGGGTGATGGTACGTGGAGACGCTGCCCCGGACCCATTCGGCAAGGGCGGCGCGGTCGTCGGATGGGCAACTCGGGCCGGGTGAGAGCTCTTCGCCCTCGACGACCGACGCCACGGGTTCGCTCTTCGCCAACCGGCGTGCCTCGGTGACGGCGTCGAGCATCCGCTCGAGGTCGTCGGGATCGGTGAGGTGGGCCAGATGGATCCTGGGCGGGTCTTCCGGTTTGCCGGAGGTCAACCGCACCCAGCCGCGCGAACGTGGCGCCATGAGCCCGGCCACGATCCCGAACACTGCGCCGCTCGCACACTGCTCGGGTCCCACCTCGAACGGGCCCGCCGTGAACAGCAGCAGGTCGGCCGGCCCTGCCGGGTCCGTCTTGGCGGCGTGGAAGGTCACGTGAGCCTGGAAGCGGCTGGGACCCGGAGACGGTCGAGTCGGAAGGTCGATCGAGACAAGGGGGTGGTCGGCCAGGTTCGCTCCGACACCGGGAAGGTCCACGACGGGGGCGATGCCGAGGGCCCGGAGCTCCGCCGCCGGACCGATACCCGAGCGGGCGAGGATGGTGGGGCTGGCGTACGTTCCGGCGGAGACCACCACTCGGTCCGCTTCGACGAGGGAGCCGTCGAGGAGGCGCACGCCAGTGGCGCGGGTTCCTGCGAACGTGAGCTGGGCCACGGCTGTGTCGGGTCGGATCGTGAGATTCGACCGCGATCGCGCCCGGGCCAGATACGTGATGGCGGTGCTCATCCGCACGCCGTCGCAGACGTTGCGGGGCGTGGGCCCGGCTCCGACCGCACCAGGACGATTGTGATCCTCGACGTAACGGTGACCCGACGCCGTCGCCCCGTCGAGGAACGCAGCCTGGACCCGGTTGAGCTCGTCGGCGGGATGGCGGCGAATCGGGACCGGACCTCCTGAGGCGTGCCACTCGCCGTCGAAGTCCTGATCGTCTTCGAGACGAAGGAAGTCCTCGAGGACGTCGGCGAATCCCCACCCTGGGTTGCCCATGACAGCCCAGGCGTCGTAGTCCTGCGGCGCCCCTCGCAAGGCGAAGCAGGCGTTGGTGGACGAGCAGCCGCCCATGATGCGGGCCCGCGGGACGGGGATCCCGCGGTCGAGGTCGGCATCGGCGAAGTACCCCCAGTCGTGATCGACCGTCGGTTGGGACGCATCTCGCACGTCGGCAGGCAGCGTGCGAGCGTCGGGGTGGTCGGGACCGGCCTCGAGGAGCAGAACGGAGCACCGCGCGTCCTCGCTCAGCCGGGCGGCCAGCACGCAACCTGCGGAGCCGCCACCGACGACGACGACGTCGAAACCCATCCGGTGACGATAGCGCTGGTCACCGCCGTGTTTCGGCTCTCTTCGGCCGCCGGCCGCCGATCGCCGCGGCGCCTGCGCCGTCCCGGGCGACCCTCCGACACCGGAGGGACTCCTCGGGGCGCCGACCCCCGGGTGGAGGTGACGGTCGTCACCGCCAGGGAGATCCCGCAGCGAGAATCGCCGTCGAGGTGCTGGTGGCGGGCCCGTCCCGGGCGGCGACCTCTCCTCTGTCGCCACCGCGCCGCCGATCGGTGACAATGGAGCCATGGGGTCGATGCACGGCGACGAGTTCCCGGTCGAACGGGTCTCGGTCCACGGATACGACGTCGCCTTTCGGCGCGGGGGCGACGGCCCCGTCCTGTTGTTGCTCCATGGAATTGCCGGAAGCTCCGGGACCTGGATCCCCGCCATGCGGCTCCTCCAGGCCGACTACACGGTCGTGGCCCCGGACTTCCTCGGACACGGCCGGTCCGCGAAGCCCCTCGGCGACTACTCCCTCGGCAACCATGCCAGCGGCATGCGCGACTTCCTGCAGCTGCTCGGGATCGATCGCGTCACGGTCGTGGGGCAGTCGTTCGGCGGCGGCGTGGCCATGCAGTTCGCCTACCAATTTCCCGAGCTCTGCGAGCGCCTGGTCCTCGTCGACGCCGGCGGCCTCGGGCGCGAAGTCAGCTGGATACTCCGACTGTGCACCCTTCCTGCGGCAGAGTACGTGATGCCCCTCCTGTTCCCCTCCTTCGTCAGCGGCTGGGGAGACGCGGTCTCCGGCTTCCTGCGGGACCGAGGGATCCGGCACGCCCGGGCGGCAGAGATGTGGCGGTCGTACCGGTCGCTCACCGAGGCGGAGAATCGCCGGGCGTTCGTCCGCACCATGCGGGCCGTCATCGACCCGGGCGGGCAGTCCGTGAGCGCCAGGGACCGCCTCTATCTCGCCGCCCACGTGCCCACGCTCATCGTCTGGGGAGACCGGGACAAGATCATCCCTCTCACCCACGCCTTCGAGGCCCACGAGCTCATTCCCGAGAGCCGGTTGGAGGTCCTCGAGGGTGTGGGCCACTTCCCCCACGTCGAGGACCCGGAACGTTTCGTCGCCGTCCTGGCCGACTTCATGCGGACCACAGAGCCGAGCGCCGCCACGCCCGACCAGCTCCGGGAATTGCTGCGCCGGGGCGCCCGATGAAGAGCTCCCGTCCACCTCGCACCCGCTAGCTCCGGCCCCTCGTACGGCGGCGCGCCCTCAGCCGACCGAGCCCACGTCCTCGTCGTCGGGAGCCTCGCGTCCGGTACGGACGCCGTCGGGGTTCCATGGGCGGATCCGCGAGGCAGGGCCCCCGCCGCGCCGGAGGTCGCCTCTCGGCGTGCTCCAATGAGCGGGTGATCAGGGGGGAGGGTGTCACGATCGAGATCGGAGGCCGGTCGCTGCTCAGCGACGGGTCCTTCCTGATCACCGACGCCGACAAGGCGGGGCTGGTGGGACCCAACGGGACGGGGAAGTCCTCCCTCATCGGCTTCGTCCTGGGCCACCCCCAACCCCATGTGCGGGCCACCGGCGACGTCCGCATCGAGGGGACGGTGGGCTATCTCCCCCAGGTCCCCCTCCCCGGTGGGCTCGGGGTCGACTCGAGCGCCCTCTGCCACGTCCTGTCGGCCCGGGGTCTCGACACGCTCGACGACGAGCTCCACAAGGCCCAGGCGGCCATGGCCGGCGCGCCCGGCGACGCCACGATCCACGCCTACACGGAGCTCGAGGAGCGCTACCGGGCGGCGGGGGGCTACGAGATGGAAGGCGAGATCGCCCGGCTGGCCGAGGGGCTGGGGCTGCCCCAGGACGCCCTCTTCGAGGACCTGGCCACCTTGTCGGGGGGACAGCGCCGACGCGTCGACCTCGTCCGGGTCCTGTTCCAGGCGCCCACCGTCATGGTGCTCGACGAGCCCACCAACCACCTCGACCTGGCCGCCAAGCGGTGGCTCATGGAGGAGCTGCGCTCATTCCCCGGTGGCCTGCTCGTGGTCAGCCACGACCTGCAGCTCCTGGACCAGGTCATCACCCAGGTGCTCCAGCTCTCGGGATCGACCCTCCGGTCCTTCAAGGGCACCTACTCGAGCTTCCGGGCGCAGCTGGCCCACGACGATGCCCGGCGCCAGAAGGCGGCCTCCCTGCAAGAGGCCCAGATCAGGAAGATGAAGACCCAGGCCGACAAGTGGCGCCACAGCACCGAGGCCCAAGCCCGGAAGGCCAAGATCCTCGACCGCAAGGTGGTGAAGTTGCAGGGCCAGCGCACGCAGGTGGCGAGACGGGAACGCAGGGTCTCGTTCCGGCTCCCTGCGCCGGTCCGTTCGGGAGCAGTCCCCCTGGCCCTGGCGCACGTGGCGATCTCCTACGGCGCCAACCACGTCCTCCACGACGTCGACTTCGCCCTGGAGCGGGGCCAGCGGACGGTGGTGGTGGGTCGCAACGGCGCCGGCAAGTCGTCGCTGCTGCGGTGCATCGCCGGGGTGCAGAGCCCTTCCAGAGGGGCCGTCGAGCTCGGCTACCGGACGATCGTGGGCTACTTCGCCCAGGAGCACGAGCAGATCCGCCCCGACCGGACCGTGCTCGAGAACGTCGACGAGAAGGTGCTCCCGGCCGAGGTCGACCGCCGCCGGCTGCTCGGCACCTTCGGGCTGAGCGGCGGCACGGTGGACCAATTCCCCGGGACGCTGTCGGGCGGCGAGCGGGCCCGGCTGAGCCTGGCCATGCTGGCCGCCGGCCACGCCAACCTGCTCGTGCTGGACGAGCCCACCAACAACCTGGACCCCACCTCGGTCGAGGCGGTGGGGGCCATGCTGGCGGCGTGGCCCGGCACCATCGTGGCCGTGAGCCACGATCGCCCCTTCGTGGAGGCGCTGGCGCCCACCCACTCGCTCCACCTCCCCGGCGAGGAGCACTCCTTCTGGCGTGAGGAATACCTGGACGAGGTCGAGCTGCGCTGACGCCTGTGCAGCGCAACCCGGGTGACGGTTTGCCCGTCGCAAGGGCGCGGTAGGTCGGGGCCGTGGACGCACTCAACTTGCTCAAGGCCGACCATCGGGACGTGGAGACGCAGTTCCGGGCGTTCGAACGGACGACCGGCAAGGTCACCTGGGAACGTGCCGCCAAGGCGGCGGTGCGGGACCTCTCGATCCACGCCGCCGTCGAGGAGCAGATCTTCTACCCGGCGGTGACCCTCGAGGTCCCCGACCTGGCCGAGATCATGTTGCGGAGCCTCGAGGCCCACAACGTCGTCGAGTGGCTGTGCTCGGCCATCGAGTCGACCTCGTCGGACGACGACCGCTTCGGCCCCCGGATGACGGTGCTCATCGACAACGTGCGGCTCCACGTCGAGGAGGAAGAGGACGACGTCTTCCCCGAGGTGCGCCAGGCACTGAGCCGCAGGCGCCTGAACGAGCTGGGCGAGCTACTCGCCAAGGCGAAGTCCGCCGCCCCCACCCCTCCCCACCCCCGCCTGCCCGACACGGCGCCGGCCAAGCTGCTCACCGGCGTGGTGGCCGGGGCCGTCGACAGGGCGCTCGACGCGACCGGGCGGGTGCTCCATCAGCTGACGCCCTGATTCCCGGTCAGTCGAACCACTCCCATTCCCAGGGCGTGATCGTCTCGAAGGGCCCGGCGAATATCGGCGCCAGCCCTCCCCCGCCGTCGCCTGCGAGGAGGCAGGCCAGGTCGCCGGCGGCGGCGGCCACGTCCCCGTCGAGGAAGCAGACCGTCACCCGCCGGGCGCCCGGGGACCACCGCAGTCCGGCCTCGGTGGGGCGGCCCGTGAACCGCCAGACCCCGGCCACTCCGGCCACCTCGAGCAGGGGCCCGGGATCGAGCGGCGCCCGCAGGGCGGCGGGATCGCCTCCGTCGGGGACCTCCTCCACCACCACGTAGACACCCGTCGTCGGCCGGTAGGGGACCGCCGCGGCCGACACCGCCACCCGCGCCGCGGCGGCGGTGTCGAGCACGTCGAAGGGCCCTGAGAGGCGCGAGCGGCGGGGCCCGAAGAACCGCCCCTCGTCGTGCAGCCGCCGGGCCAGGGCGGCGAACTCGTCGAGGGTGGCCTCGACGGGGTCGGCCATGAGGTAGAGGGTCACGTAGTCGGCGGCGGAGAGCAGCTCGCCGTCGACGGCGCGGGCGGCCCGGCAAGCCGGCGTCGACACCCAGCGCTGGCCCCAGGCGATCCCCGGCACGGGCAGCTGCTCGGGGAGGTGGTCGAGCTGGTGCCATTCGTTGTAGGCCCGATGCGCCCCGGGATCGGTCACCTCGGTGAAGGAGAAGAAGCCGATCCTCACCTTGCCTGCGGGCCCCGACATGTCCGCCCCCCTCCCCCGACACGAAACGCGGGCCTCAGACGAGATAGAACGGACCGTGGCCCGAGCCCCGGCCGCCGGCGCCCTCCCGGCCCTCCTGCTCGCCGTCCTGGCCGCCTGCGGCGGCCCGGTCCCCCCCCACGCCGGTCGGCCCACCACGCCCACCACGGCGCCGGCGCCGTCCACGACGGCGGTGGCGGGGCAGCCGGCGGCGGAGTGGACGACCTACGGGGGCAGCCCGTCGCGGACCTCGGCCGACACCACCGGGCCGGCGACGGCGAGGGCCCCGGGCGAGGCCTGGACGTCCCCCGCCCTCGACGGCGCCGTGTACGGCGAGCCGCTCGTCTTCGGCGGCGAGGTCCTGGTGGGGACCGAGGCCGACACCGTCTACGGCCTCTCGGCGCGCACCGGCGCCGTCGCCTGGTCGGCCCACCTCGGCACCCCGGTGCCGGCGGGGGCCCTCCCCTGCGGCGACATCGGGCCCACGGTGGGGATCACCTCCACGATGGTGGTGGACCCCGCCACCGGGACCCTCTTCGCCTCGGCCGCCACCTGGGACGGCACGAGCGTCCGGCACGTCCTCGTGGCCCTCTCCCTCGACACCCACGCCGAGCGCTGGCGGCGCGATCTCGACCAACCCGGCTGGTCTGCTCCGGCCCAGCTCCAGCGGGCGGCCCTGGCCCTCGACGGCGCCGAGGTCCTCGTCGGCTTCGGGGGGAACTACGGGGACTGCGGCCGCTACCACGGCTGGCTCGTGGGCGTGCCGGCGTCGGGCACCGGCCCGTTCGCCGCCTACCGGGTGCCCACGGCGCGCCAGGGGGCGATCTGGGCCCCCCCGGGGCCCGCCGTCGACGGTGCCGGCGACGTCTTCCTGGCCACCGGGAACGGGGCGGCGGGACCGGGACAGGCCTTCGACCACGGCAACAGCGTGATCGAGCTCTCGGCGGCGCTCACCGAGGTCGGCTACTTCGCCCCCGCCGACTGGGCCGGCGACAGCGCCGCCGATCTCGACCTGGGCTCCACCTCCCCCGTGCTCCTCGGCGGCGGCCTTGCCTTCCAGGTGGGCAAGGAGGCGACGGGCTACCTGCTGTCGACGGCGCAGCTCGGGGGCGTCGGCGGCGGGCGCTCCTCGCTGCCGCTGTGCAATTCCCGCGGCGCCACCGCCTACCGGGCGCCGGCGCTGTACGTGGTGTGCAGCGACGACGCCACCATCGCCCAGGTCCTGGTGGAGGGGGGCCGGCTGAGGCGGGGCTGGACATGGCGCTCCCCGACCGGCGGGGCCCGGGGGGGCCCAGATCGCCCCTTCGCGCGCCGTGGGCACCCGGTAGGCGGCGAGCGGGCCGGTGCCCGACGCCGGCACGCCCACGAGCCAGCCGTGGTACCGGCCGCAGTCCCCGTAGTTCCCCCCGAAGCCGACGAGGACCTCGGCGCCGTCGAGGGCCAGGGCCGCCCGCTGGAGCTGGGCCGGAGCAGACCAGCCGGGTTGGTCGAGATCGCGCCGCCAGCGCTCGGCGTGG
>JAGWNV010000106.1 GCA_028872975.1 Acidobacteriota bacterium | reverse complement strand
CCACCCCCTGGGCGAAGGTCGTCTTGCCGGCGCCGAGGTCGCCCACGAGGAGCACCACGTCGCCGGGACGCAGCACCCCGGCCAGCGCCGCGCCCACGGCCCGGGTCGCCTCGGCCGAGGTGGTGCGCAGGGCGATCACCGACCGCGTGCGCCGAGCAGCCCCTTGGCGCGCACGAAGTCGGCCCGCATCTCGGCGACCACCTCGGCGCCGCCCCGCAGGGCGGCAGCCGGGTGGTAGGTCGGCACCAGGAACCCGGAGCGGAACGGGTAGGCCTGGCCCCGCAGCCGGCGGATCCCCTCCGTCGTCCCGAGCAGCAGGCGCGTGGCGAAGTTGCCGAGCGACACCACCACGGTGGGGTCGATCACCTCCATCTTCGCCTCGAGGTGCGGCCGGCAGGCGGCGATCTCGTCGGGAAGGGGGTCGCGGTTGCCCGGCGGGCGGCACATCACCACGTTGGCGATGTAGCACTGGCTGCGGTCCATGCCGAGCTCCTGGCGCATGAGGGTGTCGAGGAGCTTCCCGGAGCGGCCCACGAACGGCTCGCCCTGGAGGTCCTCCTCGCGCCCAGGGCCCTCGCCCACGAACATGAGCGCCGCCTCGGGGTCGCCCACGCCGAACACCACCTGGGTCCGTCCGGCCGCCAGCGCGCAGCGGGTGCAGTCGAGGGCCTGGCTGCGCAGCTCGGCGAGCGTGGCCACCTCCGGCATCGTACCGCCGGGCCGGTCTAGGCCAGCTTGGCGCTGAACTCGTCGAGCAGGCGGGAGAACTCGTGGCGGCGCTCGAGCATGGGCGTGTGGCCGCAGCGGGGCAGCTCGACGAGCTGTGCCTGGGGCAGCACGCCGGCCATGGCCCGGGCGTGGCGGGGCGGGGTGAGCCGGTCGCGCGAGCCCACCACCACGAGCACCGGCACCTCGATGTCGGCCAGGCCGTCGGAGAGGTCGAAGGCGACGAGGTCGGGAAGGAGCCTCGTGAAGGTGGACGCCGCCACCGGGCGCGACAGCTCCTCGGTGAAGCGGACCTGGGCGGGGTCGGCCTCGGCGCCGAAGCTGAGCCGCGTCGCCCACCACCGCAGGTCGCGCGCCGGGCGGCTCCACATGCCCGCCCGGTCGGCGGCCAGGACGAACTGCGACCACGCCGGCACCAGGACCCGGGACGCCGTGGTCGACCCGGGGGCGCTCAGGAACGGTCCCGCCGCGCTCGAGACGACGGCGAGGCCGTCCACGCGCAGCCGTCGCTCGGCGGCGGGGAGGTCGTGGACGACGCGCAGCGCCACCATGCCGCCCATGGAGTGGCCGACGACGAGGGCGCGTCGGAGGTCGAGCTCCTCCATCACCCGTCGGACGTCCTCGGCCATGCGGACGAGGCCGGTGCCCTCCTCGCCGACGCTGGAGCGCCCATGGCCGCGCAGGTCGACGGCGACGACGCGGTGGCGGCCGGCCAGGTCGGTCAGCTGGTTGACCCAGATGCCGCTCGCCGACATGAGCCCGTGCAGGAGCAGAAGCGGCGGACCCTCGCCGCGCTCGACGACGTGGATCACGGCGCCGTCGTCCACGGCGATCTCGTGGTGCCGGAGGTCGGAGGGGAGCACCAGCCCCTCACCCTCGGCGGCGGCGTCGGCGGCCTCGAGGGCCCGCCCCACCCGGCGGTGCTGGGCGACCCAGGCCGCCGCCAGCGCACCGGCGCCGGCCAGGCCGGCGGCGGCCCCGACCGTCCGCCCTCGTCCACGCAGCACCGCGCCGGCCTCGCCCATCCTCATCTCCCTCCCCGGTCCTCCGCCTGGGATCTCTCCCCCGCGGCCCGGTCGGTCAGTCTGCCCGCTGGTGCGGCGGCCCGCCCGGGGCCCGCCGCACCGGTCGCCGGCGGGCCGGCGCCGCTGTCGACGACGACGCGGGGGACCCGGGGGCCGATGCCGCAGACGACCTCGTAGGCGATCGTCTCGAGCACCGTGGCCCAGTCCCAGGCCGACAGCGACCCGGCGCCCTGGTCCCCGATGAGCACCACCTCGTCGCCGGCGCGGACTTCGGGGTCGGGCCCGCAGTCGACCAGGATCTGGTCCATGGTGACGGTGCCGGCCAGGGGACGCCGCCGCCCGCCCACGAGCACCGTCCCCCCCGCCTCGAAGTACCGCCGGGGCACCCCGTCGGCGTAGCCGAGGGGCACGGTGGCCACCACCGAGGTCTCCGGCAACGGGTAGCGCCGGCCGTAGGAGGGCCGCTCGCCCGCCTCGAGGACCCGGACCATCGAGACCCGGGCCTTCAGCGACAGCACGGGCCGGAGCCCCTCCTCGAGCCCGGCCGCGTCGGCGGCCTCCTCGAAGGCGCCGGCCAGGGCCGGGCTGGGCAGGAGCCCGTAGAGGGCGATGCCGCAGCGGACCAGGTCGAGGCGCGACCGGGGGTGGCACAGGGCCCCGGCGGAGTTGGCGGCGTGGAGGAGCTGCGGCTCGAGCCCGGCGTCGGCCAGCACGGCCCGGACGTCGTCGAAGCGGTCGATCTGGCGGTCGGTGAAGGTGCGGTCCTCCTCGGCGGTGCCGTCGGCCACGGCGAGGTGCGTCCAGAGCCCGGCGAAGCGCAGGGAGCTTCCCCCCACGACGGCCCCCACCACCTCGGCGACGTCCTCGGGGTCGGCGCCCACCCGGTGCATGCCGGTGTCCACCTTCACGTGGGCGTCGACGACCCGCCGGGCCTGGCGCGCCGCGTCGGCGAGGGCGCCGGCTCCGGGGCGGGTGTACACGGTGGGGGTGAGCCGCTCGGCCACGACCGCCTCCATGGCCTCGGGCGGGGGCTCGGAGAGCAGCAGCACCGGCGCCTCGATCCCGGCCCGCCGCAGGGCGGCGCCCTCCTCGACGAGGGCCACGGCCAGCCACGAGGCGCCGGCCTCCAAGGCGGCGGTGGCCACCGCCACGGCGCCGTGGCCGTAGCCGTCGGCCTTCACCACTGCGCACAGCCGGGCCGGGGCGCAGACGGCGCGGAGCAGGGCGGCGTTGTGGCGGACGGCGGCCAGGTCGACCTCGGCCCAGGCCGGCCGCGGGCCGGGCGGGCCCCCGGCGCCGGGACGGGCCCCGGCCAGGTGCTCAGCCACGGCCGTCGGTCCCGTGCCGCAGCTCCGACAGCCAGCGGGCGAGCAGGTCGGGCAGGTCGCCGGCGACGAGCCCCTCGGGCGGCCCCAGCGCCGCCGCCGACCCGTGGACGTGGGCGCCGAGGGCGGCGGCGTCGAGGGGGCCGAGCCCCCGGGCGGCCAGGGCCCCGATGGCCCCGGCCAGGACGTCGCCCGTCCCCGCCGTGGCCAGCCGGGGCGATCCGGCGGTGACGAGCCGCACGGCGCCGGCCGGGTCGGCCACGACGGTGGTGGGGCCCTTCCGCAGCACCACGGCCCCGAGGCGCGCCGCGGCGGCCACGGTGGCGGCGATCCGGTCGCCGCCGGGAGCGTCGCCGGTCAGCCGGGCGAACTCCCCGTCGTGGGGGGTGAGCACGGCCCGTCCCCTGCAGGGGGCGAGGGCCCGGGCCGCCTCGTCGCCGGTGCCGAGGGCGAAGAGCCCGTCGGCGTCGACCACGACGGTGCCTTCGAAGGCCCCGAGGAGGGCACGCAGCTCCTGGGCCACCCCCGGCTCGCGCCCCAGGCCGGGCCCGACCACGAGGGCCCGGCACCGCTCGGCCATGGCCAGTGCCTCCTTGGCCCACCCCTCGGCCGGGAGCCGGCTCGTCACCGCCTCGGCGGCGGCGGGCGCGTCGGGGTCGGCGCCGGGCACCCCGAGGCGGACCATGCCGGCTCCGGCCCGGTAGCCGCCCATGGCGCACAGCGCGGCGGCACCGGTCATCCCCGGGGCGCCGGCCACCACGGCCAGAGCCGCCTGCCACTTGTGGGCGCCGCGCCCCCGGGCCGGCAGCGAGGCGGCCACGTCGGCGTCCTCGACGAGGCCGATGGTGGCCCGCGACACGTCGAGGCCGATGTCGGCCACCTCGATCCGCCCGGCCAGTGCCGGGCCGTCGCCCTGGAGCAGACCGGTCTTGAGCGCGGCGAAGGTGACCGTGACGTCGGCGCGCAGCGGCTCCCCGCAGGCCTCCCCGCTGTCGCCGTCCACGCCCGAGGGGATGTCGACGGCGAGCACCCGTGCCTCGGGGGGGACCGCCGGCGCCCGGTAGGCGCCCCGGAAGCCGGTGCCGAAGGCGGCGTCGATCACGAGGTCGACCCCGGACCGCGCCGTGATGCGCTCGGGGGCCTCGGCCGCCTCCACCACCGTCACCCGCGCCCCGCGCCGGGCCAGGCGGGCGGCGGCCACCCGACCGTCGGCGCCGTTGTTGCCCTTCCCGGCCACGACGACGACGCGCCGGCCGTAGGCGCCGCCCATGAGCCGCAGGGCCCCCACCGCCACCGCCGTGCCGGCCCGCTCCACGAGCAGCTCCTCGGCCACCCCGGCGGCCAGGGCCTCGGCGTCCACCGCCCGCATCTGCCCGACGGTGAGGACCGGCTTCACCGGTCGTCCCCGGCCCCGGCGGGGCCCCCGAGCGGGCTCCCGCCCTCGCCCACCACCATGGCCAGGGCCAGGGCGGCGGTATGGCTCAGCGACAGGTGCCAGCGGATCACCCCGGCCTCGGCCGACAGCCGCGCCGCCGTGCCGGCCAGGCGTAGCGCCGGCGCACCGGAGTCGGCCCGCACCACCTCGACGTCGCGCCAGGCGACCGGCCCGATGCCCACCCCGAGGGCCTTGGCCAGGGCCTCCTTGGCACAGAACCGCGCCGCCAGCCGCGGGGCGGGGTCGGCCGCAGCCGAGGCGTAGGCCCGCTCGCCGTCGGTGAAGAGCCGCTCGGCCAGGGCCGGGCGCCGCTCCAGGGCACGGCGCAGCCTGTCGATGTCCAGGGCGTCGACGCCCACGCCGCGCACGGCGCCGGCGGCCGGCGCCCCCGGGCCGGTCACTCCACCGTGACGGTCTTGGCCAGGTTGCGCGGGCGGTCGACGTCGAGGCCGTGGGCGCGGGCGGTGTGGTAGGCGAACTGCTGGAGCGGCACCACGTCGACGACCGGCGAGAAGAGCGGGTGGGTCCCCGGCACCCAAAGCACGGCGTCGGCCTCGGCGGCGGCCTCCTCGTGGCCGTCGTTGGCGACGAGGACCACGGTGGCGCCCCGGCTGCGCACCTCGGCCACGTTGCTCATGACCTTCTCCCATACCGGGCTCCGGGTGGCCACGGCCAGCACCACCGTGCCCGGCTCGATGAGGGCGATGGGCCCGTGCTTGAGCTCCCCGGCCGGGTAGGCCTCGGCCCGGACGTAGGCGATCTCCTTCAGCTTGAGGGCGCCCTCCATGGCGACGGGGAGCCCCACGTGGCGGCCGAGGAAGAAGAAGTCGCGCGTCGAGGTGAACCTCGCCGCCACCTCCGCCACGGCGTCGTCGCGCTCGAGGGTCTCGCCGACGAGGCCGGGCAGGGCCGAGAGGTCGGCGAAGAGCAGGCGGGCGTCGGCGGGGCTCAGGGTGCCCCGGATCTGGGCCAGGTAGAGGGCGAGGAGCTCCATGGCGGCCAGCTGGGCGAGATGGGTCTTGGTGGCGGCCACCCCCACCTCGGGCCCGGCGTGGGTGTAGAGGACGCCGTCGGCCTCTCGTGCCATGGAGGAGTCCACGACGTTCGCCACCACCAGCACCGGCGCCCCCCACTGGCGGGCCTCGCGGAGCGCCTGGAGGGTGTCGATGGTCTCGCCGGACTGGCTGATGCCCACCACCAGGGTCCGGCTGTCGAGGACGGGGTCGCGGTAGCGGAACTCCGAGGCGATGTCGACCTCGCAGGGCAGCCGGGCCCAGTGCTCGAAGGCGTACTTGGCCACGAGGCCGGCGTGGTGGCTCGAGCCGCAGGCCACCACGAGGACCCGCTCCACCTCGGCCAGCTGCGCGGGCCCGATGCGCAGCTCGTCGAGGGCGAAGGTGCCCGCCGGCAGGAGCCTCCCGAGCAGCGTGTCGGCGACGGCCCGGGGCTGCTCGTGCATCTCCTTGCTCATGTAGTCGTCGAAGCCGCCCTTCTCGGCGGCCTCGAGGTCCCAGTCGACCTGGAGGGCCACCGGCTCGACCTCCTTGCCGGCCAGGGTGGCCACCCGCATCGACTGGGGCCGCAGCTCCACCACCTGGTCGTCGTCGAGGGCCCAGAGGTTCCGGGTGTGGCCGAGCACGGCGGCGATGTCGGAGGCGACGTAGGCGGCCGGCGCCGCGCCGTCCTCGCCGGCCTCGGCCATGCCGACCACGAGCGGCGAGACCCGGCGTGCCGCCACGATCGTCCCCGGCTCCCCGGCGCACACCACGGCCAGGGAGAAGGCGCCTTGGACCTGGCGCAGGGTGGCCCGCACGGCGTCGGCCAGTGCGACGCCTCCCGACAGCTCGTCCTCGATCAGGTGGGCGACGACCTCGGTGTCAGTGTCGGAGGAGAACTGGTGACCGCCGGCGGCGAGCTTGTCGGCGAGGAGCCGGTAGTTCTCGATGATCCCGTTGTGGACCACCGCCACCCGGCCCGTGCAGTCGAGGTGCGGATGGGCGTTGCGCTCGGTGGGCCCGCCGTGGGTGGCCCAGCGGGTGTGGCCGATGCCGGCCGCCGTGGGCCCGGGGGCGCCGTCGACGACCCGGCGGAGGTCCTCGAGGGACCGGGTACCCCGCGCGGCGCGGGCTCGCCACAGCTCACCTTGGCCCTGGAGGACCACCCCGGCCGAGTCGTAGCCCCGGTACTCGAGGCGGCGGAGCCCCTCGAGCAGTGTCTCGACCACGGCGTCGCCGCCGGTGGCCCCGATGATCCCGCACATCGCTACCAGGCTACGAGGACCGGGCCCCGGGGGCGGCCGATGCCGACCCGGCGGCGGCCACCACGGCACCGAGGCGCTCGGCCGCCTCGGTGGCGGTGCCCTGCTCGGGCGCCTCCACCATGACCCGGACCAGGGGCTCGGTGCCGCTGGCCCGCAGCACCACCCGGCCCCGGTCCCCCAGGGCGTCGCGCACGGCGGCGAGCTCCCCCTGGACCTCGGCCGCCTCCACCACGGCGGCCGGGTCGGCCACGGCCACGTTGTGGAGCACCTGGGGCAGCCGGACCATGGCGGCGCCGGCGAGCTCGGCGAAGGGCCGGCCGCTGCGCCGGAGGAGGTCGAGCAGGAGCACCCCGGTGAGCACCCCGTCTCCGGTGGTGGCCAGGTGGCGGAAGACGAGGTGGCCGGACTGCTCGCCGCCGAGGGCGAGCCCGTCGGCCTCGAGGGCCTCGAGCACGTAGCGGTCCCCCACCGGGGTCTCCCGCACGGTGATGCCCTGCTCGGCCAGGGCCAGGCGCAGCCCCAGGTTCGACATGACCGTGACCACGACGGTGTTCCCGGCCAGCCGGCCCCGCCCGGCCAGGTCGGCGGCGAAGAGGGCGAGGAGCTCGTCTCCGCTCCACAGGGTCCCGGTGTGGTCGACGGCGAGGAGCCGGTCGGCGTCGCCGTCGAGGGCGAGGCCGACCTCGGCGCCCGACGCCCGCACCTCGGCGGCGAGCAGCCCCGGGTCCGTCGAGCCACAGCCGGCGTTGATGTTGGTCCCGTCGGGATCGGCGCAGACAACCCGGACATCGGCCCCGAGGCGCTCGAGGACGACGGGGGCCACGGCGCTGGCGGCCCCGTTGGCGCAGTCGACGACGACCTTCATCCCGGCGAGGTCCCGGCCTTCGGTGGCGGCCACCAGATGGGCCAGGTAGTCGTCGAGGGCCTCGTGCTCGGCCCGCAGCACGCCCACGGCGGGGCCGGTGGGGGGACGCCGGGCCTTGCCCTCGCCGGCGAGGATCCGCTCCAGCTCGGCCTCGACCGCCTCCTCCTCGGCGTCGGAGAGCTTGAGGCCGCCGGCGCCGATCAGCTTCACCCCGTTGTCGGCGAAGGGGTTGTGCGAGGCCGAGACGACCGCCCCCGGCAGCCCCCGCCGGGAGGCCGCCCAGGCCACGCCGGGGGTGGGGATCACGCCGAGGTCGACGACGTCGGCGCCTTCGCTGGCCATGCCGGCC
>JAGWNV010000105.1 GCA_028872975.1 Acidobacteriota bacterium | reverse complement strand
CAAAGGGAAGCCACCGGCAAGTAGATCAGCCCCGCGAGCCTCGAAGACCATACGTCTTGCGGCCACGAAGGGACGAAGCCTGGCGAGTTCCGTGTAGTCACCGTGCGGCACCTCGAGGACGGAGAAGCCCCAGATTCCCCACCGACCGAACGTCTCCTGACAACTCCTCGAGAGATGGCGATCCTCCAGCGTGTTCGTTCCCAGCCTGATCATCACGAGGAGATCAGGAGCATCTGCTTCACGAAGGATCAGTGGGTCCCGCATTGCTCAGCCTGCCTCGTCGACCTTCGTTGGCCTCGCCGGACCTCGCGCGCCTCCTGGTTGCTCGTCCAGCAGCCTCCCGATGTGCGCTGCGGCCCGCCGGTCCTCCTCGCCGATGACATCGGTGTAATGCCGAGCCATGTGCACCGTCGACCAGCCGAGGCGGGCCTGCTTCTGGCGCTCCGAAAGGAGGGAGTCGAGCGCCGTCGCCTGGAAGTGCCGCAGCGAGTGCAGACGCACGTCGGCTGAAACCTCGGCCTTCTTCCGCGCCTTCGTGAACGCGCGGGTCAAGGTGTCCGGATACGGGGGTGTCGCTCCGCCAGGATTGGCGGAGAACAGGAACGCATGGGGGCCCAGAATCTCGCCGCATGCCTCGGCCAAGTCCTGCTGGACTCCTTCCAGGGAGCGGAGCTCTGCCACGGTCCTGGCGTCGAGGGTCAAGCTGCGGATCGAGGCCCTCGTCTTTGGGGCCTTCACTACGGCACCACCGTTCGCCGTGACGATCGACTCGTCGACCCTGACGGATCCGGCCACCCAATCGATGTCCGACCACCGAAGGGCACAAGCTTCACCCCGGCGCATCCCGGTGGCGGCGATGACCCGAAGACATGCCGCATACCGAGGGTCGAGCTCGGCCGCGGCTGCGAGGAGCGCCCGCAGTTCCTCGAGCGTCGGGGCCCGGACCGGCTCGCCCTGCTCGTCGATCCCCCAGGAAGGAAGCTCGGTATCGGTCACCGGGTTGGGCAGCGAGTTCCCGCTCCACTTGCGTGCCAGGCGGCATGAGCGGTGCAACACCGACCGCACGTACCGCACCGTCTCCCGGCTGCCACCCCGGGCCTTCAGGTCCCGGAAGTACCGCTCGATGTCGTAGGGCGAGAGCGCCACGATGCGGCGCTCGCCGATCGACTCCCGGATGTGAACCTTCCAGAGGTTTTCATAACGCCTGGCCGTCACCGGGCTCAGGTCCTCCCACCCGTTCGCCTTCCACCCGGCGATGGCGTCGTTGACGGTCGTGGTGAGGCCCCAGGACCGGCTGACGGGATCCGGCACCGGTGCGGGGGCGTCCTCCTGCTCGACGAGCAACCTGGAGAGCGCCCGCTCCGCCGCCCGCCTGGTACCCCGGAAGATCGTGCTGCGGTGGCGGACCCGGCCGTCGGCATCCCGACCGAGGAACACCCGCAGCTCATAGGTGCCCGGCCCCCTGTCGGGCCGTTCCCGGATGCTCCCTGCCATGGCCCGCTCCCCTGACCTGGGCTTTCGTCCCCTCCACTGTTGGGACAGCTGTTGGGACTGAGGTTACCACCAGGCTGTGACGGTCTCTTGGAAGCGGGTTTATGGCGTTTGACCTGGGATTTCGGCGGAGCCTGGGAGGGGACTCGAACCCCTGACCTGCGCATTACGAATGCGCTGCTCTACCGGCTGAGCTACCCAGGCGAGGGGAGGAAGGCTATCCGACCGCCCCGCTATCCCGGCACTGCCGACAGGCGCACCAGGAGGGCTTCGAGCATGAGCAGCTCGTTGGGGTTGTGCACCATCCGGCGGCCCGCTTCCTCGATGGCGCCCACCGCCTGGGCGAGGGCGCGCAGGCGCGCCTCGCCGGTCGCCTCCGCCAGCCGCCGGCCGTAGGCCCCCGACAGCGCGGCCAGGCCGGTGAGCAGCTCGTCTGTCCGCCACCGCCGCTCCTCGCGACGCTGCCGGTCCTCGATGGCCTTGCGGCCGGGCACCGACCGCGCCCCGAACGCCTCGGCGCGCGCCGCCAGCTCCTCGTTCTCCTCGGCGTGCCGGGCCCGGAGGGGTGCCGTGGCCTCCTCGGCCGAGGCGTGCAGCTCGGCGGCGAGCGCCGCCGCCGAGGCCCCGGTGCCGTCGAGCCGGGCCGGCACCGACAGCCACAGCGCCCGCCGCTCGGCCAGGTGGGTGTCGGCGGCGAGCAGCCGGGCGCGCTCGGGGCTCCCCCCGGCGGCCACCGACAGCTCCTCGGCGCGCGCCGGGTCGATCCCCTCGTCCCGGAGCGCCGCCGCCAGGGCACCGGGCGAGAGCGGCGAGAGCTCGACCACCACGCACCGGCTGGCCACGGTGGCCAGCTCGGCGGGGACGAAGTCGGCGAAGAGGACGAACACGGTCTCCCCGGCCGGCTCCTCGAGCGTCTTGAGCAGCGCCGGCGCCGCCCGCCAGGCGGTGTGGAGGTCCGACACGACGAGCACCTGCCGGCGCCCCTCGAGGGGACGCCGGTGGGCCAGGCGGACCACCTCGGCGGCGTCCCCGACGCTCAGCGCCGCCCCCACCCGCTCCACCTCCACCAGATCGGGGTGCACGCCGGCGAGCACCCGCCGGCAGACGTCGCAGTGGCCGCAGCCGCCGTGGGGGCACAGGAGCAGGGCGGCGAAGCCCCGCGCCATGCCCCGCTGGCCGAGGCCGGGGGGGCCGACGAACAGATAGGCGTGCACGGGCCGGCGGGCGGCAGCGGCGAGCAGCGCCAGGGCGCGCTCTTGGCCGACGACGCCGGCGAAGACGTCGCCGATGGCGGTCCCCTCGGTGGTGGTCACGATCCCGCTGCCGCCTCGTCGCCCCGGACGCCCTGTCCCGCCGGCGCACCCAGGCGGCGCTCGACGGCGCCCCGCACCGCGCTGGCCACCACCTCCACGGCGCCGGCGCCGTCGACCACCGCCCAGCGGTCGGGCTCGGCGTCGGCCAGGGCCAGGTAGCCCTGGCGCACCCGGTCGTGGAAGGAGGCGTCGAGGCGCTCGAGCCGGTCGGGCGCCGTGCCGGCCCGCCCGCGGGCCACCGCCGGGTCGACGTCGACGAGCACCTGGAGGTCGGGCGTCAGCTCCTCGGTGGCCCAGGCCACCAGGCGCCGGAGGTCCTCGAGGGGGAGGCCCCGTCCATATCCCTGATAGGCGAGCGTCGAGGCCGAGTACCGGTCGGTGACGACCCATCGCCCCGCCCGCAGGGCGGGGCGGATGACCCCGGCGACGTGCTGGGCGCGGTCGGCGGCCATGAGCAGGGCCTCGGCCCGCTCCGAAGGCGCATCGCCGTCGGGGTCGAGCAGGAGCCCCCGCAGCGACCGCCCCAGGGCGGTGGCCCCCGGCTCGTGGGTGAGCACGGCGCCGAGGGCCTCGGCCAGGACCCGGGCCTGCGTGCTCTTCCCGCAGCCGTCGATCCCCTCGATGGCGATCAGGCGGCCCGCGGCGGTCACGTCGAGGGGTCCCCCGCAGCGACCTTCGCGGCCTTCGCGGCCTTCGCGGCCTTTGTGGCCTTGGCCGTCTTCTTCGTCGCCTTGGCGGCCTTGACGGCCTTCGTGGCCTTGGCCGCCTTCTTCGTCGTCTTCGTGGCCTTGGCGGCCCGTCGGGCCCGCTTGACGGGCGGCCCGGCGGCGCGGCGCTCGGCCAGGAGCTCGGCGGCGCGCTCGAGGGTGATGGAGTCGGGGTCGTCGCCCCGGCGTAGCGAGGCGTTCGTGGTCCCGTCGGTCACGTACGGCCCGAACCGCCCCGAGCGCACCACGACGGGGGCGCCACTGTCGGGATCGGTGCCGAGCTCCCGCAGCGCCGCCGCCGCCGCCCGGCCCCGGCGGGCCTTGGGCTGGGCGAAGAGGGCCAGGGCCTCCTCCAAGGTGACCGAGAAGAGCTGCTCCTCCTGCTCGAGGCTCCGGGTGTCGGTGCCCTTCTTCAGGTAGGGCCCGAAGCGGCCGTTCAGGGCCTGGATCTCCTCGCCGCTCTCGGGGTCGGTCCCCACCACCCGGGGCAGGCGCAGGAGCTCGAGCGCCTGGGCGAGGTCGATGGTGTCGAGCGACATGGTCTTGAACAGCGACGCCGTGCGCGGCTTGCCGTCCTCCCCTTCGCCGAGCTGGACGTAGGGGCCGAAGCGGCCCGAGCGGGCCAGCACCGGCAGACCGGTGGCGGGGTCCTCGCCGAGGGCCCGGTCGCCGGAGGGGGCACGCAGCAGTTCGTCGGCCCGCTCCACGGTGAGCTCGTCGGGGGCCGTGTCCTCGGGGACCGAGGCCCGCTCCTCGCCCCGCTGGAGGTAGGGGCCGTAGCGGCCGACCCGCACCACGATCTCGTTGCCCTCGGCGTCGGCCCCGATGGGGATGGAGTTGACCTCCCGGGCGTCGATCTCGCCGAGGTGGGCGGCCACGTCCTCCTTGAGCCCCCGGCGCATGTCGACGGCGCCGCCGTTGGGCGGCCGCCCGTCGCCGGGCTCGCCGAAGTAGAACCGAGTCAGCCAGGGCAGGGCCTCCTGGGCCCCCTGGGCGATCTCGTCGAGCTCGTCCTCCATGGAGGCGGTGAAGTTGTAGTCGACGAGCTCGCCGAAGTACCGCTCGAGCAGCCCCACCACGGCGAAGGCGGTGAAGGACGGCACGAGGGCCGTCCCCTTCTTCCAGACGTACCCCCGGTCCTGGATGGTCCCGATGATGCTGGCGTAGGTCGAGGGCCGTCCCACGCCGCGCTCCTCGAGGGACTTCACGAGCGAGGCCTCGGTGAACCGGGGGGGCGGCTGGGTGCTGTGGGACTTGGGCTCCATCGCCTCGGCCCGCAGCGCGGCGCCCTCGGCCAGCGGAGGGAGCTGGACCTCCCGCTCGGCGAGCTCGGCGTCGGGGTCGTCGGAGCCCTCCACGTAGGCGCGGAGGAATCCGGGGAAGGTGATGACGGTGCCCGAGGCCGAGAACTCCGCCTCCTCGGCCTCGCCGGCTCCCTCGGCCCGGCCCACCACCCGCACCTGGGCGCTCACCCCGGTGGCGTCCACCATCTGCGACGCCACCGTCCGCTTCCAGATGAGCTCGTAGAGCCGCAGGTCGTCGCCGTTCAGCTGCCTGGCGGCCTCGTCGGGGGTGCGGAAGGTGTCGCCCGCCGGCCGGATGGCCTCGTGCGCCTCCTGGGCGTTCTTCACCTTGCGTTCGTAGCGGCGGGGCGCCTGGGGCACGTAGTCGCCGCCGTAGAGCTCAGACGCCTGGGCCCGGGCCGCCGAGAGGGCCTCGTCCGACAGCGTCGTCGAGTCCGTCCGCATGTAGGTGATCCAGCCCTGCTCGTAGAGGCGCTGGGCCACCTGCATGGCCCGCTGGGCGCTGAAGCGGAGCTTGCGGCCGGCCTCCTGCTGCAGGGTGGAGGTCATGAACGGCGGCGCCGGGGAGCGCCGGTAGGGACGCTCGGTCACCGACTTCACGGCGAAGGGCCGGCCCGTCAGGCCCTCGGCCAGGCGGGTCGCCTCGGCCTCGCCGAGGAGCAATGCCCCGGTGGCGGTGAGCTCCCCGGTCTCGGAGAAGTCCCGCCCGGTGGCCACCGGCACTCCCCCCACCGACACCAGCGCCGCGCCGAAGCTGCGCGGCGCCCCCTCGGCCGCCCCTGCGTCGCCGTCTGTTCCCGGGGTGGCGAAGACCGCCTCGAGGTCCCACCAGGTGCCGGCCCGGAACCGCATCCGGGCCCGCTCGCGCTCGACCACCATCCGGGTGGCCACGCTCTGGACCCGGCCGGCCGAGAGCCGGGGCATGACCTTCTTCCAGAGCACCGGGGAGACCTCGTAGCCGTAGAGGCGGTCGAGGATGCGTCGGGCCTCTTGGGCGTCGACGAGGCGGCGGTCGAGGTCCCGCCACTCCCGCACGGCCCGCTCGATGGCGGGCCGGGTGATCTCGTGGAACACCATCCGCTTGACGGGCACCGTGGGCGAGAGGACCTCGGTGAGGTGCCAGGCGATCGACTCCCCCTCGCGGTCCTCATCCGTCGCCAGGTAGAGCTCGCTGGCCTGCTTCACGAGTGCCTTCAGCCGGCTGACGACGTCCTTCTTCTCCGGTGCCACCACGTAGAGGGGCTTGAAGCCGTTGTCGACGTCTACCCCGAGCCGGGCCCACCCCTCGCCCCGGTAGGCGGTGGGGACCTCCTGGGCCCGCCGGGGCAGGTCCCGGATGTGGCCCACCGAGGACTCGACGACGTAGTCGGGCCCGAGCATGCCGGCGATGGTCCGGGCCTTGGCCGGCGACTCGACGATCACCAGCGGCTTGCCGCCGTTGCCGTCGTCTGCTCGGGAGCGGGTGCGGGAGGGCATGGGTGAGGTGCGGGGCCCGGCGTGCGCAGGGCCTCCGGCCGCCGCGAGAACGTACCCGGGAGGGGGCCGCTCGCCGCTACGCCCCCGTGCCGACGGCGGCCGCCGGCGGGCTGACCTGCTCGTTCTTCGCCGGCTGGCCCTCCTCCTCGGCCCCGAAGCCCTCGGACTTGCGCTTGGAGAAGGCGATGGCCGAGAGCAGGATCACGAGCGCCCCGGCGGCGATGCCGTAGCGGGCGCCGTCGTTGTTCCGCAGCGTGATGACCACCGGCAGGATGAGCAGCGACACCAGGTTCATGACCTTGATGAGGGGGTTGAGGGCGGGCCCGGCCGTGTCCTTGAAGGGGTCGCCGACGGTGTCGCCGATGACGGCGGCCTTGTGGGCCTCCGAACCCTTGCCGCCCTCGTGGCCGTCCTCGATGTACTTCTTGGCGTTGTCCCAGGCGCCGCCGGAGTTGGAGAGGAAGTTGGCCATGAGCTGGCCGGTGAGGATGGCGGCGGCCAGGAAGGCGCCCAGGGCCAGGTAGTTGATCCCGAAGCCGACGATGACCGGGGTCAGGATGGCCAGCAGGGCCGGGGTCACGAGCTCGCGCTGGGCGGCGGCGGTGCAGATGGCGATGACTCGTCCGTACTCGGGCTTCTCGGTGTAGTCCATGATCCCGGGGTGCTCCCGGAATTGCCGGCGCACCTCCTGCACCACGGTGCCCGCCGAGCGGCCCACGGCCCGGATGGCGAGCGAGGAGAACAGGAAGGCCACCGAGCCGCCGATGAGCAGGCCGATGAACACGGTGGGGACAGACACGTTGATCTGGGTCTGCGGGAGGTCGAACAGCGACTTGCCGCCGGGGATCGACAGGTTGAGCTGTGAGGCGATGGTCTCCACGAACGAGCCGAACAGCGAGACGGCGGCGATGACCGCCGAGCCGATGGCCACCCCCTTGGTGATGGCCTTGGTGGTGTTGCCCACGGCGTCGAGGCTCACCATGATCCGCTCCGCCTCACCGGTGAACTCCCCCGACATCTCGGCCACGCCGGCGGCGTTGTCCGACACCGGCCCGAAGCTGTCCTCCGACACGACCATGCCGGCGGTGGACAGCAGCCCGATACCGGTCAAGGACACCAGGTAGAGGGTGAGCTCGACGTTGCCGTGGGACATGGCCACCGAGACCCCGATGGCCACGGCTATGGCGATGATGGCCCACACCGTCGACTCGAGGCCGATGGAGATGCCGGCCAGGGTGGTGGTGGCGGGACCGGTCCGGGCCGATTCGGCGATCTCCCTCACCGGGTTGCGCTCGGTGGAGGTGAAGTGCTCGGTGATCTGGCTGACCACGAGGGACAGCACCACGCCCACCAGCACGGCGTAGAAGGCCTTCATGTAGTGGAGGTAGAAGCCGGCCACGAGCCCGGCACCGAGGAGGGTGATGGCGGCCGCCGTCCAGAACCCCCGGTTGATCGGGGCCATGGCCGAGCGGTCCTTGTCCCGGGCCCGGACCACGTAGACGCCCACCGCCGAGGCCAGGATGCCGATGGCGGGGATGATGAGCGGGAAGACCACGGCCCGGGAGCTGTGGAGCTTGAGCGACCCGCCCAGGGAGTTGAAGGCGGCGAACCCGAGGATGATGGCGGCGATGATGGTGATGACGTAGGACTCGAACAGGTCGGCGGCCATGCCGGCACAGTCGCCCACGTTGTCGCCCACGTTGTCGGCGATGGTGGCGGCGTTGCGGGGGTCGTCCTCGGGGATGCCCGCCTCGACCTTCCCCACCAGGTCGGCCCCGACGTCGGCCGCCTTGGTGAAGATGCCGCCGCCCACTCGCATGAACAGCGCCAGGAGCGAGGCGCCGAATCCGAAGCCGACGAGCA
>JAGWNV010000104.1 GCA_028872975.1 Acidobacteriota bacterium | reverse complement strand
CGCTTGCCCACCCGGGTCTGGAGCATCCAGAGCTTGCCCTGCTCGATGGTGAACTCCGTGTCGCACATGTCGCGGTAGTGGCGCTCGAGGCGGGCGAAGATGGCGAGGAGCTCCCGGTGGATGGCGGGGAACTGCGCCCGCAGGGCCGAGAGGGGCTCGGTGTTGCGGATGCCGGCCACGACGTCCTCGCCCTGGGCGTTCACGAGGAAGTCGCCGTACTCTCCCTTGGCGCCGGTGGCGGGGTCGCGGGTGAAGCCCACCCCGGTGCCCGAGCGGTCGTCGCGGTTGCCGAACACCATGGCCTGGACATTGACGGCGGTGCCGAGGTCGTGGGCGATGCCCTCGTGCTCCCGGTAGGCCACGGCCCGGGGGCCGTTCCAGGACCGGAACACCGCTTCGATGGCGCCCCGGAGCTGGGCGTCGGGGTCCTGGGGGAAGGCCTTGCCCGTCTCCTTGCGGACGAGGTCCTGGTACACCTCGACGAGTCCGCGGAGCTCGCCCACCGGCACCTCGGCGTCCGACCGTGCCCCGGCCCGGGCCTTGGCCGCCTCGAGCAGGCCGTCGAAGGGCTCGCCGGGGAGCCCGAGGACGATCCGGGCGTACATGGAGACGAACCGGCGGTAGGAGTCGTAGGCGAACCGCTCGTCGTCGGTCTGCTTGGCCAGGCCCTCGACCGAGGCGTCGTTGAGGCCGAGGTTGAGGACGGTGTCCATCATCCCCGGCATGGAGAACTTGGCCCCCGACCGGACGCTCACGAGGAGGGGGTCGACGGCGTCGCCGAGCCGCTTGCCCATCTTCCGCTCGAGCCGCCCCCGGGCCCTGCCGACCTCGCCGGTGAGCGCCGAGGGCCAGCCGCCGGCCATGTAGGCCCGGCAGGCGTCGGTCGAGATGGTGAACCCGTGCGGCACGGGAAGGCCCAGCACCGACGTCATCTCGGCCAGGTTGGCCCCCTTGCCCCCGAGGAGGTCCTTGAGCTCCATCGGGGGCCGGCGGTGCCGGTGGTCGAAGTCGTAGACGAAGGCCATTCGCGCCTCCTCGGCGGCGTGGGGGGATCGGCGCGAGCCTACTGCCGGGCCCGGGGCGCTCCCTCCGGGCGAACTCAGGCGCCGAGGCGGGCCTTCATCTCGGCGGCGAGACCGCCGATGGGGATCCGGACCTGGGTGGTGCTGTCCCGGTCCCGGACCGTCACGGCCCGGTCCTCGAGGGACTCGAAGTCGACCGTCACGCACCAGGGCGTGCCGATCTCGTCCTGGCGCCGGTAGCGGCGGCCGATGGACTGGGTGACGTCGAAGTCGCACGTGCACAGCGGCTGGAGCATCCCGAGGACCTCCCGCGACAGCGGCACCAGGGTGTCGTTCTTCGACAGCGGGAGGACCGCCGCCTGGTAGGGGGCGAGACGGGGGTCGAGGCGGAGCACCGACCGGCGCTCCCCGCCCACCTCGTCCTCGTCGTAGGCGGCGAGGAGGAACGCCATCATCGTCCGGGTGGCCCCGGCGGCGGGCTCGATCACATAGGGGACGTAGCGCTCACCGCTGCCCTGGTCGAAGAACTCGAGCTTCTCCCCCGACAGCGCGGCGTGGGCCAACAGGTCGAAGTCGGTCCGGTTGGCGATGCCCTCGAGCTCGTCCCAGCCCCAGGGGAAGAGGAACTCGACGTCGGCGGTGGCCGTCGAGTAATGCGACAGCTCGTCGGGGTCGTGGTGGCGGAGCCTGAGCTTGTCTGTCGGGATCCCGAGGTCGAGGTACCAGGCCATCCGGGTCTCGAGCCAGTAGCCGAACCACGTGTCGGCCTCGGCGGGCGGGACGAAGTACTCGAGCTCCATCTGCTCGAACTCCCGGGTCCGGAACACGAAGTTCTGCGGGGTGATCTCGTTGCGGAAGGACTTGCCCACCTGGGCGATCCCGAAGGGGGGCCGCTTGCGGGTGGTCTGCAGGACGTTCAGGAAGTTGACGAACATCCCCTGGGCCGTCTCGGGCCGCAAGTAGGCCACGGTGGCGTCGCTCTCCACCGGCCCGGCGAAGGTCTTGAACATGAGATTGAAGGCCCGGGGCTCGGTCAGGTCGGTCGACCCGCAGTTGGGGCAGCTGTCGCCGATCTTGTCGGCCCGCCACCGCTCGTGGCAGTTCCTGCAGTCGACGAGGGGGTCGGTGAAGTTGGCGAGGTGCCCGGAGGCTTCCCAGATCCTCGGGCTCGACAGGATCGCGGCGTCGAGGCCCACGACGTCGTCGCGGCGCTGGACCATGGACCTCCACCAGGCGTCCTTCACGTTGCGCAGCATGTTGACCCCGAGGGGGCCGTAGTCGTAGGTGGACCGGAAGCCGCCGTAGATCTCGGCCGAGGGGAAGATGAACCCCCGCCGCTTGCAGAGGTTGACGACCTTCTCCATGAGGTCGCCCGCCTCCTGGGGCGGCGCGCCCTGGCCGGTCATGCGGGCAGGATAGTGGGCACCCTCAGGCGCCTGGACAGCTCGTCGGCGAGGAGGCGGCCCCGGAGGGTGAGCACGACGCGGTCGCCTCGGCGCGACAGCAGGGGCCGCAGCTCCGGCTCGTCGTCGAGCGCGTCGGCGGGCACCCCTTCGGCGGTGCGCAGCGCCAGGGCCAGCGCCTCGAAGGCGCGCCGGTCGGCGTCGAGGGTCTCCTCGGCCGCCACCGGGGACCGTCCCTCCTCGACGGCCGCCACGTACCGCTCCGGTGTCCGGACGTTCCACCACCGCCGGCCCCGGCGGTGGGAGTGGGCGGCGCAGCCGATGCCCCGGTAATCGCCTTGGCGCCAGTAGAGGGTGTTGTGCCGGCACTCGTGGCCGGGCACGGCCCAGTTCGACACCTCGTACCACCGCAGGCCCGCCCCCCCGAGGGCGGCGTCGGCCATCGCGTACCGGCGCGCCTGCACGTCCTCGTCGGGGTGCCGGGCCCTGTCGGCGGCGAGGGGCGTGCCCGGCTCGACGGTGAGGGCATAGGCGCTCACGTGGGCCGGGCGGGGCTCGAGGGCGAGGACCGCCGCCAGGGTGGCGGCCCAGTCGCCGTCGGACTCCCCGGGGCCGCCGAATATGAGGTCGACGTTGACCTCGAATCCCGCCTCCCCGGCCAGGGCCACGGCGCCGGGCACGGCGGCGGGGTCGTGCCGGCGGCCCAGGCCGGCGAGGACGTGGGGCGACATGGACTGCACGCCGAAGGACACCCGGGTCACCCCGGCCGCACGCCAGGAGGCGAAGAGCGCCGGTGTGGCCCCCTCGGGGTTGCACTCGGCGGTGACCTCGGCGCCGGGACGGCGGGCGACGGCGCCGAGGATCTCGGCGAGGAGCTCGCCGGGCAGCCGCGAGGGGGTGCCGCCTCCGAAGAAGACGGTGGTGGCCGCGGGCAGCGCCTCGGCCGCCGCGGCCCGGCCCAGCTCGGTCACGCAGGCCGCCGCGTAGCGGGCCATGAGGTGGTCCCGGTCGGTCCAGCTGGCGAAGGCGCAGTAGTCGCAGCGCGAGGCGCAGAAGGGCACGTGCACGTAGACGCCGAAGGGATCGCCCATGGCCCCGCCCTCAGCCGACCGGGCTCGAGTGCAGGCTCCGCAGCCGGCGGTCGAGGTGGGCCTCCATGGCCCCCCCGGCCAGGGCGGCCACCTCCTCAGTCACCGCCGAGGCCGGCTCGACCAGCACACCGGCGAGCCCGCCGCCGAGGACCCGCCGCACCATCTCGAGCGCCGCCGGCGAGACGGGCCTGCCCCGGCGGCAGTCGCGGCACAGGGCCCCGCCCTGGAGGAGGTCGAAGGCCACGAGGTCGCCTTCGGCGCCGCAGGACGCGCAGGCGTCGACCATGGGCGCCGAGCCCTCGAGGGCGAGGGCCTTCAGGAGGAACCCGGCCACGAGCATGGCGGAGTCGTCGGCGGCCAGGGCCCGCAGCGCTCCCAGCACCATCTCGTAGAGCCGGGGGGCGGGGTGGCGCTCCTGAGCCAGCTGGTCGGCCACTTCGAGCACGGTGAATGCCTTCGCCACCCGGGAGAGGTCCTCCCGCACCGTCCGGAAGGCCTCGGTGACCTCGGCCTGGTTCACGATGTCGAGCTCCCGGCCCTTCCAGCACAGAAGGGCCACGTGCGACAGCGGCTCGAGACGGCCCCCGAACTTGGAGGTGGTCTTCCGCACCCCCTTGGCCACGGCCCGGACCTTCCCGTGGCCCCGGGTGAGGAGGGTGACGATGCGGTCGGCCTCGCCGAGGCGCATGGTCCGCAGCACCACCCCCTCGTCGCGGTAGAGGCTCACCCCTCCATTGTCCCGCCCCCGTCCTCCCGGTCGCGGACGGCCGGCCCCTCCCCCCGGCCCCGCCTGCCCCCCCTGAGGCTCCCGAGGGCGATCATGAGGAAGATGCCGGCGGCGGTGACGAACAGCGCCCGGGCCGCCGTCATCCCGGCCACGGCCAGGACGGCGACCCCCGCCACCAGCAGGGCGGCCAGGCCGTAGGCGAGGACCCGGCTGAGGGTGGTCACGACCGCACCCCGCCGTAGCGGCGCTCGCGGCGCTGGTACTCGGCCACGGCCTCGAAGAGGTCCTGGCGGCGGAAGTCGGGCCACAGGACGTCGGTGAAGACGAGCTCGCTGTAGGCGAGCTGCCAGAGCAGGAAGTTCGACACCCGGTACTCCCCCGAGGTCCGCACCACGAGGTCGGGGTCGGGCAAGTCGGGGAAGTAGAGGTGGGCCCGGATGGCCTTCTCGTCGATCCGCGACGCCGGGGTGCCGGCCGCCACGAGGGCGCGGACGGCGTCGACGATCTCGGCCCGGCCCCCGTAGTTGAAGGCCATGGTGAGGGTCATGCGCCGGTTGGCCTCGGTGAGGGCCACCGACTCGTCCATCCGCCGGAGCACCCGCCGCGGCACCCGCCAGTCCCGCCGGCCGGCGAAGCGGATCCGCACCCCCTTGTCGTGGAGCTCGTCGCGGCGGCGGACGAGGAGGGACTCGTTGAAGCCCATGAGGTACCGGACCTCGTCCCGGGGCCGCCGCCAGTTCTCGGTGGAGAAGGCGAACATGGTGAGCCAGGAGATCCCGATCTCGAGGGCCCCCTCCACGGCGTCGAACAGCGCCTCCTCCCCGGCGGCGTGGCCCTCGGTGCGGGCCAGGCCCCGACGGCTGGCCCACCGGCCGTTGCCGTCCATGACGCAGGCCACGTGCGCGGGCACGTGGGAGGGGTCGATGCCGGGGGGGAACCGGCCGGAGGCGTCGGCCACGGTCACGCGACGCTAGCTGGGGCCGCCCCGGGGCCCGGACGCGCCACGCGGGCGGCCGGGGCCGCCCGCGTGCTCGACGAGCTCGGTGCGGAGGCCGGAGCCTCCCGCCGGAGCCCTCAGAGGCGCCGCACCTTGGTGGCCTGGGGCCCCTTGTCGCCCACGGTGGCGTCGAACGACACCCGCTCACCCTCGGCCAGCTCGCGATATCCGCTGCCCTCGATGGCGGAGTAGTGGACGAAGACGTCGGGCGAGCCGTCGTCAGGGGTGACGAAGCCGTAGCCCTTGGTCGAGTTGAACCACTTCACCGTTCCTTCGGCCATGTTTCCTGCCTCATTTCCACGCACGCACACGAACTTGCGGGAGACGAAGCGTCAACCGACAACGGCGAGCGGCCCTGCGTGACCCGACCGAACGCTGGGCCAAACCCTAGCGCGAACACCTCTGACCAGGGAGTGTGCTGTCCTGGGCGGCCCCGGCTCCGGGCTAGCGTCGGGTGGTGGACGAGCTCGCCGGGCACCTCGAGGCCCTGGCCCGGACCCTCCCGGGCGGCGGGGAGGACCGCCCCGGGCAGCTGGCCATGGCCGAGGCCGTGGCCCGGGCCCTGTCCCAAGGGCGCCACCTCGTCGTCCAGGCCGGGACCGGGACGGGGAAGTCCCTCGCCTACCTCCTCCCCGTGGTCCTCTCCGGGCGCGGCGCCGTCGTCGCCACCGCCACCAAGGCCCTCCAGGACCAGCTGGCCGGCAAGGACCTCCCCCAGCTGGCCGCCGCCCTCGGCGACCGCCGGCGGGTCCGCTTCGCCGTGCTCAAGGGCCGCGCCAACTACCTCTGCCGCCAACGACTGGCCGAGGTGACCGGCGCCGCCGACCCGACCGCCTCGCCCCTGGGCGAGCCGGTCGCCACGCCCGGGCTCTTCGACGCCGCCGCCCTCGCAGCGGCCTCGCCCGTGCCGGCCCCTCCCGAGGAGACGGTCCCCGGAGAAGCGGCTCCCGGGCCGGCGACCTCGGGCCCGGCGCCGGAGGGGCCGACGGGACGGGTCGGGCAGCTCCGGCGGCTCGTGGCCTGGGCACAGGAGACCGAGAGCGGGGACCGGGCCGACCTCGACTTCGAGCCGGACCCCGCCGCCTGGGGGGCGGTGTCGGTCACGGCCCGGGAGTGCCCCGGGGCCTTCCGCTGCCCGTCGGGCCCCGACTGCTTCGCCGAGGTGGCCCGCGCCCGGGCGGCGGCCGCCGACGTCGTGGTGGTGAACACCCACCTCTACGCCACCCACGTGGCGAGCGGAGGGGCGGTGCTCCCCGACCACGAGGTGGTGGTCTTCGACGAGGCCCACGCCGTCGAGGACGTGATGACGGCGGGGCTCGGCCTCGAGCTCACCCCGGGCCGGGTCCGGGCCGCGGCGGCCACCGCCCGCCCCCTCCTGGCCGGAGGGGAGGCCGGGCTCGCCGACGGGGTGGCCGCCGCCGCCGACCGCCTCGACGCCCTGCTCGGTCCCCTGGCCGGCACACGGGTGCTCCGGGTGACCGCCGGCGCCGGCGCCGGCGCCGACCAGGAGCTGCTGGCCGTCCTCGAGCTGGCCGAGGGTCGCCTCGGCGGCCTGGCCGCCGCCCTGCGCCGCGCCGGCACCGGGGACGGCGACGCCGGGGACCCGGCCGCCCCGCGCCGGGCCCGGGCCCTCCTCGGCACCTCCCATCTCGTCGGCGACCTCCGGTCGCTCCTCGACACCGACCCCGACCGGGTGGCCTGGGTGGAAGCGGGGGGGCCGGGGGGACGCTGGCGGACGCTCCGGGCCTCGCCGGTGGAGGTGGGCCCCGTCCTCGCCGAGCGGCTCTGGCCGGCCGTGACCGCCGTGCTCACCTCGGCGACGGTCCCGCCGCGCCTGGCCCGCCACCTCGGGCTCCCCCCGGGGGCCACCGACGAGCTCGACGTGGGGAGCCCCTTCCCCTACCGGCGCCAGGCCCTCCTCTACTGCCCCCAGGACCTCCCCGACCGGCGGCGGGCCGGGGCCGAGGCCGCCATCCACGAGGAGCTCCGCCGGCTCATGGAAGCGGCGGGCGGGCGGACGCTGGCGCTGTTCACGAGCTGGCGGGCCATGCGCCAGGCCGTGGACGCCCTGCGCCCCGCCGTGGCCCTGCCGGTGCTCGCCCAGGGCGAGCTGCCCAAGCCGGCCCTGGTCGAAGCCTTCGCAGCCGACGAGGCGGCGTGCCTGTTCGCCACCATGTCGTTCTGGCAGGGGATCGACGTCCCCGGGCCGAGCCTGAGCGTGGTGGCCCTCGACCGGCTCCCCTTCCCCAGGCCCGACGACCCCCTCCTCGAGGCCCGGCGCGAGCGGGTGGGGCCGGCGGCCTTCGCCGAGGTGGACGTGCCCCGGGCCGCCATGCTTCTCGCCCAGGGCGCCGGCCGGCTCATCCGGTCGGCCACCGACCGGGGCGTCGTGGCCGTCCTCGACCGACGCCTCATGAGCGCCGGCTACGGCGCCGTGCTCCGAGCCGCGCTCCCCCCCATGCCCCTCGTGAGCGACCAGGACCGGGTGCTGGCGTTCCTCGCCGACATCGCCGCCGGCCGGCCGGCGGGTCAGTAGCCGAAGCGCTCGATGGCGTCCTGGCGCTGCTGCCAGTGGGGCTCGACCCGCACCCGGAGCTCCAGGTAGGCGCCTTCGGGCAACTGGGCCCGCACGGCAGTGCCCACCTCCTTGAGCACCCCGCCGCCCTGGCCGATGACGATGCCCTTCTGCGAGTCGCGCTCGACGAGGATGTCGACGCGGACCCGGGGCCACTCCCACTCGCTCACCCGGCAGGCGATGGAGTGCGGGAGCTCCTCGCGCACCCGGGCCAGGAGCTGCTCACGCACGAGCTCGGCCACCCAGAAGGCCTCGTCGACGTCGCTCACCATGTCCTCGGGGAAGTAGGGCGGTCCCGCCGGCAGACGCGCCAGGACCGCCTCGACGAGCGGTCCCACCCCCGTTCCGGTGGCCGCCGAC
>JAGWNV010000103.1 GCA_028872975.1 Acidobacteriota bacterium | reverse complement strand
CCACCGGCCACTACCGAAACGGCATCCTCCTCGCCCCCGTCACCGCCGACGCCGTCTGCGCCCTGCTCACCGGCGGGGAGGTCCCCGGCGAGCTCGCCCCCTTCGGGCCCGAGCGCTTCACCGGTCCCTCCTTGGCCGGCGCGCCACGCTGAGGCCGGGCCCGAGCCGCCGGGGCGCTCCGGTGGTGCCATGCTGCACAGGGTGGACGTGTTCGTGAACGGCGACCCTCTCAGGCTCGAAGGGCCCCGGACGGTGGCCGAGGTGGTGGCCGGCTACTGCCCGTCGCCGGACGGCATCGCCGTGGCCCGCAACCGGGAGGTCGTCCCCCGCAGCACCTGGGACGAGACCGCGCTCGAGCCTGGTGACCGCATCGAGATCGTGACGGCGGCCGCCGGTGGGTGACGCCGGCCCGGCCCCGAGCCGTCCCCTCGTGGTGGCGGGCACCGCCCTCGCCTCGCCGCTCATCCTCGGCACCGGGGGCGTCGCCAGCCTCGACGTCCTCGACGCCGTGCTCGAGGCGTCGGGTGCGGACCTGGCCACCGTGGCCGTGCGCCGCGTCGACCCCGCCGGGCGGGGGTCGATCCTCGACGTCCTGCGCGGCCGGGGGGTGGCCGTCCTGCCCAACACCGCCGGCTGCTTCACCGCCGCCGAGGCGGTGCTCACCGCCAAGCTGGCCCGCGACGCCTTCGCCACCGACTGGGTGAAGCTCGAGGTGATCGGCGACGAGCGGACCCTCCTGCCCGACGTGGCCGAGCTCCTCGTGGCCGCCGAGCAACTCTGCGACGAGGGGTTCGCCGTCCTCGCCTACACCACCGACGACCCGGTGGCGGCCCGCCGGCTCGAGCAGGTGGGCTGTGCCGCCGTGATGCCCCTCGGCGCCCCCATCGGCACCGGGCTCGGCATCCGCAACCCCCACAACATCGCCCTCATCACCGAGTCCTCTTCGGTGCCGGTCGTCCTCGACGCCGGCCTCGGCGTCCCCTCCGACGCCGCCGAGGCCATGGAGCTCGGCTGTGACGCCGTCCTCGTCGCCAGTGCCATCACCGGCGCCCGGCACCCGGCCCGGATGGCGGCCGCCTTCCGCCTGGCCGTTAAGGCCGGGGCCCTCGGGCGCGACGCCGGGAGGATCCCCCGCCGCTACCACGCCCGGGCCTCGAGCCCGAGCGTCGGCCTCGCCGATCTCACCTAGGGCGTCGTCAGGTCCTGAGGGGGTCGGGCCGGTGGGAGAACCCGATGTGCTGCGGGCCGGCCGCTCCCGGGCCGTCGCCCGATACGCCCTGCCCCGCCCCCCGGCCCGGCGTGCCGACGTCGTGGAGCACCGGCGCCGGCACCGCTGGCGGACGGTTCAAGATGTTCGACACCCGCTGGTGGGTGACGCCGAAGATGCGGGCGATGGCCGGGATGCTCGTGCCCTCGCTCCGCATGGAACGGGCCAGGGCGCGCCGGACGTTGCCGCTGGCGTCCATCAACCGCGACAGGACGCGGCCGAGGACCTGCATGGTGCCGGGGTTGTCCTCGTCGGCGAGCGCCTGGGTCACCGGCACGCCCCGCTCCCGCTCCCGACGGAGCTCGTCGAGGCGCTGGGTGAGGAGCTTCTCGTCGTCGCTGTTGGCTTCCACGGCGTCGGTCAGGGCGTCGATGGCCTCGAGGACCTCGTCTCCCTGCCGCGCACCCCGCTCGTCTGCCATGGCCATTTCCATGCCCGGTGCTTACCCCCGTGGAAACGTCTCGGACGAGCCCCCCTGGTGGAGCCACGCGGAGCGGGCTGGGGGCGCTACGGCGCGTGGTGGGCAGGTCGGTAGGCTCGGCCCGTGGCCCGCAACCCCCCTGTCGCCCTCACCATCGCCGGCTCCGACTCGGGCGGGGGGGCCGGCATCCAGGCCGACCTCAAGGCCTTCGCCGCCAACGGGGCATTCGGCACCACGGTGGTGACGGCGGTGACCGCCCAGAGCACCGCGGCGGTCCTCGGGGTCCAGGTGCTCGACGCCGACTTCGTCGAGCTTCAGCTCCGGGCCGTGCTCGAGGACCTCCCGGTGGCGGCGGTGAAGACGGGCATGCTCGGTTCGTCGGCCGTGGTGGCGGCGGTGACCCGGTGGGCGGCGGCGGGCCGGCTCCCCCGGCTCGTCGTCGACCCGGTCCTCCACGCCTCGACGGGCCGGCCGCTGCTCGACGAGGGCGCCGTGGCCGCCTACCGGGACCTCCTCCCCCACGCGCTCGTCGTCACGCCCAACATGCAGGAGGCGGCCACCTTGACCGGCGCGCCGGTGACCGACGTCGCCGGCATGGCACGCGCCGGGCAGGCCCTCGCCGAGTCCGGCGCCGGTGTCGTGGTCGTGAAGGGCGGCCACCTCGAGGGCCCGGCCGTCGACGTGGTGGTGGCCGACGGGGTGGTGCGCGAGCTCCGTCGCGACCGGGTGGCGACGAGAAACGACCACGGGACCGGGTGCAGCCTGTCCGCGGCCCTCACCGCCCGCCTCGCCGCCGGGGCCGCGCCGCTCGACGCCCTCGAGGCCGCCAAGTCCTACGTCACGACCGCCATCGCCGGCGCCGCGGGCTGGCGGCTCGGGGCGGGACACGGGCCGCTCGACCACTTCGGCTGGGGCGCCGGGGTCGCCGGCTGACCCACCGGCTCGGAGGCGGGGGCGCCGGCCCGCCGGCTCGGGCGCGAGGGGGCGCCCATCGACCCCGCCGCTACACTCGCCGAGGCCGCCGCCGGCGGTGGCGGCCGGGTTGCCCATGGCCAGTCCCCCCCACCGCGCCTCCGACGTCCCCCTTCCCATGACCGGGGGTGGTCCGCAGGCCAACGGCCACGGCGGCGGCGACGGCGACAGCGCTGCCGCCCACGTCCCCACCCGGCCCCCGGGGCCCTCGGCCAAGCCGGCCCTCGTCGTCTTCGCCGTCGTCTTCGCCGTGTTCCTCACCGGGTTCCTGGCCGACCTGTTGAGCGGGAGCCCCTCCTCACCACCCCCCCGGCCCAGCGCCGCCACCGCCGTCCCCGGGACGGGGGGGCTCGTCCCCGAGCCCGCCGGCGACGTCCTCGGCGCCGTCGTCACCGCCGGGGAGCCCCCCGCCGACGTCCTCGCCGCCCTGGTGGTGCCGGCCGGCACCCGCTACGTGCCCGGGAGCGGCGTCCAGCGGGGGCTCGGGCTCTTCGACGCCACCGTGGCGCTGGAGCTGCCCACGCCGGAGCAGGAGGCCATCACCTTCTTCCGCGCCGAGCTCGCCGCCGGCAGGTGGCACGTGCTCAGCGCCGGCGCCACCTCCGGAGGCGGCTACCGGCTCATCGCCCAGCACCCCGGCAGCGACGGCTACGAGTGGGAGGTCGGCGAGACGCTCTCCCCCACCGCCTTCCGCTCCGCCGTCCCCGGCATCACGGCGCCGGCGACGGGCGTCACCCCGGCCGCGCTGCGGCTCTTCGCCGTCTCCGACCAGTAGTCAGCGGCGGCCGGCCAGCGCCGGCTCCCGGCCGTCCTCGGCGGCGCCCCCCGGCGTGGCGCCCGAGGCGGCGGGCAGGGCGTCGCCGTCCTCGCTGCGCAGCAGCCAGGCCCAGACGAAGAGGTCGATCGGGTACAGGAAGTAGCCGATGCGGGTGGCCGGGGCCAGGAGGATGGCCACGGTGAAGGCCCAGCCGAGGAGCCGGGCCAGGGCCGCCGGCGTGCGGGGGGGACGGCGGAGGAGGACGAGGGCGAGGACGAGGAGGCCGGCCCCGGCCACGAGGATCGGGAAGAGTCGGTGGACGCCGGGGAAGGTGGAGACGACGACGTGGCCGAACAGCGGCGTGGCCGCCGGCGACCGGATCCCGGCCAGGCCGAGGGGGAACCGGACCACGTTGTCGACGAAGGCGGGCACGTTGGCGAGGGCCGAGGGGACCACCACCGGGACGAACACCGCCGCCATGGCGGCGACGACGGCGAGGGCGGGCCGCCGGCCGTGGCGGCCTCCGGCGTCACGGGCGGCGAGCGGCGCCAGGACCGCCAGGGGCCAGGCCGTGATCTTCATGGACGCCGCCACGCCGAAGGCGAGTCCCCCGAGCACGGGTCGTCGGCGTTGGAGGAGCACGAGGCCGAGCAGGAGCAGCGCCGCCACGGGGAGGTCGTCGCCGCCGGTGGCCAGGGGGAGCGCGGCGGTGGGGAGCACGGTCATGCTCTGGAGGGCGAGCAGGCGCGGTCCGGTGGGACCCCGGCAGAGGGCCAGGGCGGCCACCACCACGAGGATGGTGATGAGCGAGAAGGCGACCCGGGCGTCGGTGAGGCGGGCCGGGGCGCGGGTGCTGCGGGCCAGGCCGAAGACCGACATGAGCGGCAGGTAGGGGTTGTAGGCGTCGTAGGCGGGCTGCCCGGCGGGGACCGTGATCCGCCGGTGGGACCCGTCCACGTTCTGGTAGGGGTCGAGGCCGTGGGCCACCCGGGCGCCGGAGGCCTCCACCACCGACACCTCGGGCTGGACGTGGCTCGTGCCCGGGGCGTCGCCCCGCCAGAGCACCTCGAGCGAGAGGGGCATGAGGGTGGCGCCGAGGAGCACGAGGAGGAACAGGAGCATCCGGGGGGTGGTCCAGTGCCAGCCTCCGGCGTCGGCGCCGGGCCGGGGCCGGTGCCGGGCGCGGCGGGCCAGGAGCGCCGAGACGAGGGCGGCGAAGACGTAGGGGCCGAGGGCCAGCTCGGCCCACTGGCGGTACAGGGTGATGGTGGAGGTCTCGGCCGTGACGACGGCGAAGAGGCCGGAGGCGGCGTAGAGGACCGCGTCGCGCTCCTCGGGCTCCCAGGAGGTGACCACCCGGACCGCCCCAGCCCGCACGCCGGCAGCGAGGGCCATGGCCCTCCATGTTAGGCGGAGGTGCCCGTAGGGTGGCGCCCATGGACGAGCCGGCCGGGGCCGCCGGGAACTCTTCGGCGGGGTTCGACGCCTTCGTGGTGCGCCGCCGGGGGGCGGAGGTCACGAGCGGGATGGAGCACCTCGGGGTCGGGGACCTCCCCGAGGGCGAGGTCCTCGTGGCCGTCCGGTGGTCGGCGGTCAACTACAAAGACGGCATGGTCACCCGGGCCGGCAACCGGGTGGCCCGGGTCTCCCCCCTCGTGCCGGGCGTGGACCTCGCCGGCGTCGTCGTCGCCTCGGCCGACCCCGGCCTGGCCCCGGGCACGGAGGTCCTCGCCCACGGCCGGGACATCGGCGTGGGCCGTCACGGCGGCTTCGCCGGCCTGGCCCGTGTCCCGGCCGACTGGGTGCTCCCCCTCCCCGACGGCCTCGACCTGCGCCAGGCCATGATCGTCGGCACGGCCGGCTTCACCGCCGCCCTGTCGGTCGACGAGCTCGAGCGCCACGGCCTGGCGCCCGACCAGGGGCCCGTGCTCGTGACGGGTGCCGCCGGGGGGGTGGGCTCGCTGTCGGTGTCGCTTCTCGCCCGCCGGGGCTACGAAGTCGTCGCCTCGACCGGCCGGCGAGCCGAGGCGCCCTGGCTCGAGGGCCTGGGCGCCACCGAGGTGGTGGGCCGCGACGCCCTCGAGGACGACCCCGACCGGGTCCTCGGCGGCGAGCGGTGGGCCGGCGCCGTCGACTGCGTGGGGGGCGCCACCCTCGGGCGGGTGCTGCGGACGCTGCGCTACGGGGCGGCGGTGGCGGCGAGCGGGCTCACCGGCGGGGCCGAGCTGGCCACCACCGTCTACCCGTTCATCACCAGGCAGGTCGCCCTGCTCGGCGTGGACTCGGTCCGGACCCCCCGGGCCCGGCGCCTCGAGGTCTGGGCACGGCTCGGGGGCGACCTGCGCCCCGACCACCTCGAGGCGCTCGTGGACGAGGAGGTGACCCTCGGCGCCGTGGGCGAGGCCCTCGGACGCGTCCTCGACGGGAAGGTGCGGGGCCGGGTCCTGGTGCGGGTGGCGCCCTGAGGCCGTCAGGCGGCCGGGGCCGTCGTCTGGGTCTCGGGTGAGCCCTGGGCGAAGAGGGGCGACGTGGTGAGCGTCCCCCCGTCGCACACCGTCAGCCGGGCCGGGACGACGAGGTGGGTGACGTCGTCGGGAGGGGTGACCCACAGCGACGCCGAGGTGGGGCAGGAGGACTCCCCGCCCGCCGGCACGTCGGAGTAGCCGACGTTGAAGTAGGCGCTCTGGCCCGGCCCGATAGTGACCGGCGCTTTTCCGAAGTCGTCGAACGACAGCGAGCCGCCCGGGACCACCCGGGAGGGCAGCTGGTTGCCGGCGGCGTCGACGAGGGCCATCCCCGGGTACCCCTCCAGGGCGCAGGGTGCCGCCGTGGCGTTGCGCAGGGCGATGGTGATCTCGATCGTCCCCGCCGCTCCTTGGCTCCCGAGGAGGGTGCCGGCCAGGTCCGACGGCTGACAGTGGGCCAGCGCCCCGCCCGCCGCCGCCGACGTGGAGGTCGACGACGCCACGCCCGAGGTCGGCGGGGTCGTGGTGGTGGCGCCGTGGTCGGCCGGCGACGAGCAGGCGGCGGCGACGGCCACCGCCAGGCCGGCGCCCGCCCTTCGGATCCTCCCCGGCGCGGTCAGGAGCTGAAGTCCTCCGGCTTGATCGTGTCGAGGAACTGCCGGAACTCCCCCACGAGCTCGTCGGGGGTCGCCGACTCCCCGTCATCGTCCTCGTCGGAGGGCAGGAGGATGCCCTCGGCGTCCATGAGCTCGTCGGAGACGAACAGCGGGCTCTCGGTGCGCACGGCGAGGGCCACGGCGTCCGAGGGACGGCTGGAGACGGTGAGCACACCGGTGCCCCTCCGCAGGTGGAGCTCGGCGTAGTACGTGGCCGCCCGGAGCTCGGTGATGACGACGCGTTCGAGCTCGGCGCCGAGCGCCCCCACCACGTCGCGCAGGAGGTCGTGGGTCATGGGCCGGGGGGTGGCGACGCCCTGGATGGCGAAGGCGATGGCCGTCGCCTCCGGCGCGCCGATGAAGATGGGGAGGGTGCGGCCGAGGCCCTCGGTCTCGGTGAGCAGCAGGACCGGCGTGTTGGACTGCAGGTCCACACGCACGGCACTCAGCCGGACTTCGACCATGCCTGCAACTTACCGCCCGTAGAGGTTCTCCACATACGCATCGGGGTCGGCCCGGAGCAGCCCCCCGTCGGCCGCCGCCACGAACGGGAGGTTCCGGTAGCGGCCCGCCACGTCGAGGCCGTAGCCGACGAGGAGGTCGTCGGTGACGCCGAACCCGCAGAAGCGAACGGGCACCGGCACGATGCGCCGGGACCGCCGGTCGAAGAGGGTGCAGACCTCCAGCGAGGCCGGTCCCCGGGACCGCAGCTCGCCGAGCACGTAGGTGCAGGTGAGCCCCGTGTCCACCACGTCCTCCACGAGCACCACGTCGCGCCCGTGGACGTCGAAGTCCAGGTCCTTCGTGATCCGGACCCGGCCCGTCCCCTCGGCGTAGGCGGAGATCCCGAGGAAGTCCACCTCGCAGGGCACCGACAGCCGGCGGACGAGGTCGGCGAGGAAGAAGGTGCTGCCCTTCAGGACGGCCACGAGGAGCAGGCCGTGCGGATATGCCTCGGAGAGCTCCCGGCCCAGCCGCCCGGCGGCGGCCCGGAGGTCGTCGGCGCTGTGGACCAGGCGGACCGAGCCGCTCGGGGTCACCCGCCCAGTTGGTCGCGCAGGGCTCGCTGCAGGAGCACGGCCCGCAGGTCCTGGCCCAGCCGGGAGAGCTCGGCCACGGCGGCGTGGGCCCGCTGGCGGGATTCGGGATTGCGCTGCTTGAGCAAAGGCAGGACGACCTGCCCGATGAACCCCGCCTCGCGCTCCACGGCGTGCTTGTGCAGCCGCAGGTGCCGGGGCTCCACGCCGAAGGAAGCGAAGCCGGCGGCCAGACGGGCGACGGCGAGGGCCTCCTCCCCGAAGTAGGCCACGCCTCCCACCTGGCGGCTCTCGAGCAGCCCGAAGGACTCGAGACCCTGGAGCACCACTGGCGGGCAGCCGCTCGCCGACGCCAGCTCCTCGGCGGTCATGTCCCCCTCGTCGAGGACGGCGGCAGGCGGGGCGCCGCTGCCCTCGGGGCGTCCCCTGCCCCCCTCGGGGGCCGACGGTCGTTCGGGGGTGGCGGGCTGCTCGGGCTGTCCCCGCCCGGCGGACCGGCCCCGGCCCCCGGCGGTGTCGGCCCGGTCGGCCCCGGACCGGCTCGGGGCGGCTGCGGGCGTGGCCTCCTCGGCCCCGGAGGTCCCCGTGGCCCTGGCGCCGGCGGGCACCGCCACCCTCGAGGGCCGTCCCCGCTCGGCGGCGGCC
>JAGWNV010000102.1 GCA_028872975.1 Acidobacteriota bacterium | reverse complement strand
GCCGCCTACTTCCACCTCGTGGCCAGCCAGGCGGACGCCTTCTCCCTGCTCTTCGGCAGCGACGTGCCCGACGACCCCGAGCTGTCCCGGGCCGTCCGCCACGTGGAGGACATGCTGGCCGAGGCCATCGACGAGCTCATCGACGCCGGCCTCGACGAGGACCACCGGCGGCTCCTCGCCTATGCCGTGGTGGGGATGGCCGAAGGGGCGAGCCGGTACTTCCTGGCCCTGGCCCAGCGCACCGGGGCGCCGGCGGTCCCGGCCGAGTCGGCCGACGCCGACCGGGCCGCCCGCCGGCTGGCCGACCTGGCCTGGGCGGGCCTGCGGTCGGTCCACCGCGACTGATCCCCGGTCGACAAACCCGACCCAGCAGGTAATCTTTTGGCGCGCCGGCGGAAGTGGGCGCTCCAGGAGGTCCCCATGCGGTCGAGGATCAGCGGTCTCGTCGGATTCCCCAACCCGGTGAACGAGGTTGCGGCGCGTGTCGTCGCCGGCGGGGTGGTCGCCATGTGCGTGGCCACCCTGGCCTGGCGCCAGCCCTGGCTCCTCCTCCCGCTCTGCTACGGCTTCTGGGCCCGGGTCGTCACCGGGCCGAAGCTCAGCCCCCTGGGCCAGCTCGCCACCCGGGTGGTGGCGCCGAGGCTGGCCGCCCCCCGGTTCGTGGCCGGCCCCCCCAAGCGGTTCGCCCAGGCCATGGGCGTCGCCTTCAGCACCACCGCCCTCGTCCTGTGGTTCGGCGCCGGCGAGCACGCCGCCGCCCTGGCCGTGATCGGGCTGCTCCTGGCGGCGGCTCTCCTCGAGTCGGTCTTCGGCCTGTGCCTGGGGTGCCGGGTCTTCGCCGGGCTCATGCGCGCCGGGCTCGTCCCCGACGACGTCTGCGAGGCCTGCGCCGACGTGACCCTCCGCCACCCCGAGCTCCGCCAGCCCGTCAGCGCCTGACCACCGCCGCGCCCCCCGGCGCGCCCGGCTCAGAGGCGGGCCAGGAGGGCACCGACGAGGTCCCGGAGCGCCATGGCGCAGGCGATGTAGTCGGCGTCGTCCCCGCCGGCGGGGTCCTCGACGTCGCCCTGGGCGTCGGGATCGAGGGCCTCCAGCCCGAGGGCGGCCACCCGGGCCGCCAGCGGGGAGGGACCGGGCGGGAGATGGGCGGCCAGCCAGACGATCGTGGCGGTGCGGTCCGCCGCCTCGGGGTGACGGCGGCGGATGTAGCGGACGTGCTCGGCCGCCATGGCCACCACCAGGCCGGCGTCGGCGACGTGGTCGTCGGAGAGCTGCCGGCTGCGGTGGCTCGGCACGGTGGCGCCGGCGGCCACGAGGGCCTGGCGGGTGCGGATGCTCATCGGCTGGTTCTCGACCACGTGGGTCCCCGCCGTCACGATCCGGGCCGGGACGCCGGCGGCCTCGAGCATGGCGCCGGCCATCACCGACCGGGCGGCGTTGCCGGTGCACAGCACCACGACGAGGGGCAGGGTCTCCGACACGGCCGGCCATGATGCCCCGCCCGGCGCCGGCCCTCCGATTCTGCCTGTCTGTAGCTAGATATAGCTGCTTCCCTATAATTATTCGTCGGTTCCAGCCCACCGAACCGATATAGGTGAACCACCTATACGGGGCTACAAACCGGTACAGTCCGGCCCGTGGACCCGGTCCGGAACCCCTACACGCCCGGCGCCGGCTCCCGGCCCCAGGCCCTCGTCGGCAGGGACGCCGAGATCGACGCCATGGACGTCACCCTCCAGCGGGTCCTGGCCGGGCGCAACGAGCAGAGCCAGCTCCTCACCGGGCTCCGGGGGGTGGGCAAGACGGTCCTGCTCAACGAGTTCGAGGAGCTGGCCGAGGGCCGGGGGTACTTCCACGAGCACATCGAGGTGTCCGAGGACGGCGCCCTCGCCTCCGCCCTCGCCTCCGCCCTCCGCCGGGTCCTGCTCGAGATGGACGCCAAGCGGCGGCTGGGGGGCGCCCTCCGGCGGGCCTTCGGGGTCCTGAAGGCCTTCGCCCTCCGCCTCCCCGACGGGATCGAGCTCCACATCGACGTCGACGCCGTGGCCGGCCCGGCCGACTCCGGCGACCTCGAGGCCGACCTGGCCGGGCTCTTCGTCGAGCTGGGCAAGGTGGCGCGCGAGCACCGCACCGGGATCATGCTCACCATCGACGAGCTCCACTACGTCGACCGGCCCACCCTCACCGCCCTCATCGTCGGCCTGCACCGCGCCGCCCAGCTCCGCCTGCCCGTCACGGTGGCGGGCGCCGGACTGCCGAACCTGGCCGCCCTCACCGGGGAGGCCAAGACCTACGCCGAGCGCCTCTTCACGTTCCCGGTCATCGACTCGCTCACCGACGCCCAGGCCGAGGAGGCCCTGCGGGCCCCGGCACGCGACGAGGGCGTCGAGTGGGACCCGGCGGCCATCGCGCTGGCCCAGGAGGTGACCCGGAACTACCCCTACTTCCTCCAGGAGTTCGGCAAGCGAACCTGGATCGTCGCCGACGGGCCGGACCGCATCACCGGGGACGACTTCCGCCGCGCCGTCCCCCTCTCGATCGCCGCCCTCGACGACGGCTTCTTCCGGGTCCGGGCCACGTCCTCCACCAAGGCCGAGCGCCTCTACATGGGCACCATGGCCCGCCTCGGCCCGGGCCCGGTGCGGACCGCGGACGTGGCCGCCGCCCTGGGCCGAACGCTCGCCGCCCTGAGCCCGACGCGCGACAGCCTCATCAAGCGCGCCCTGTGCTACGCGCCCGACCGCGGCGAGATCGACTTCACCGTGCCGCTCTTCGGCGAGTACATGAAGCGGTGGATGCCCGGGGTCCGGGGTTAACCTCCGCCCCCGTGGCCGCCACCGCCCCCACGGAGGAGGTCCCCGAGGAGCTCCGGCCCATCGTCGACCTCGAGGAGCAGGGCCCGGACCGCTTCGCCGGGCGGACACCGCCGTCCCCGGTGGGCCGGGTGTTCGGAGGGATGGTGGTGGCCCAGTCCCTCATGGCCGCCGTCCGCAGCGTGACACCGGGCACGACGCCGGCGGCCGGGCCGTCCTCGGGCGGCCCCGCCCTCGCCCCCCACTCGCTCCACGGCTACTTCCTCCAGCCGGTCGTCCCCGACGCCGAGGTGGTCTTCGAGGTCGAGCCGGTGCGCGACAGCCGGTCCTTCGCCCTCCGGGAGGTGACCGCCGTCCAGGACGGCCGGCCCCGGGCCAGGTTCCTGTGCTCGTTCCACATCGAGGAGGCGGGCGAGGTCGACTACCAGCTGGCCCCGCCCACCAACATGGACGGCCCCGAGGCCTTCGGGCGCGCCGAGGGGCCCATGCCCTTCGACCTCCGTATCGCCGATCCCGTCCCCGCCGGCGACGGGACGTTCCTGGCGAGCGGCCGGCACTGGGTGCGCGTCGACCGCCCCCTTCCCGACGACGCCGCGCTCCACCTGTGCCTGGCCGCCTACTTCTCCGACCAGACCCACCTGTCGTTCCGTCCCTATTCCGAGCAGGCCTGGGGCACCCACACCGACGCCAGCCTCGACCACGCCCTCTGGTTCCACCGCCCCGCCCGCCTCGACCAGTGGGTCCGCTACGAGCTCCAGGCGCTCTCGGTCCGGGGCAACCGGGCGACGGTGCGGGGCCTCATGTACGACGGCGACGGGGCGCTCGTGCTCTCGATGGCCCAGGAGCTCCTGGTGCGACCCATCCCCGGCGCCGAGCCCCAGCTGCCGCCGTGGGGGCGCCGGCCCGACTGACCGCGGCCCGGTCAGCCGCGCAGGCGCCGGTACAGGCACTGGCCGCCGCCCGAGGCGTGCAGGCGGCCGCCCGGTGACCACACCCGGGCCGTCCAGCCGAACAGGCCCCGGGTGGACAACGGGGCGGCGCCGTCGCAGAGCAGCCACTGCTCGTCGTGGGCGGGCTGGTGGAAGGCGACGTGCAGGTCGAGGCTGGGGGCGATGAAGGGCGGCCCGGTCCAGGCGTGCGGCCTGTGGGCGGAGGGCCAGCCGGGGAGATCGACGAGGACGACGAGGCGTGCCGCGTCGAGCCAGGGATCGGCGAAGGTGGCCGTCGGGACGAACCGGAGCCACTGCTGCCACGACGCCGGGCGCGGCCCTTCGGGGGGCCAGACCGGCTCGAAGCCGATGGGCTTCGACTCGAGGTTGCCCCAGAAGGGGTACGGGCGCGGCGTGTCCTCGGCCACGAGCTCGGCCATGCCCGGCAGGGCGTCGGGCCCGGGCACCTCGGGCGGCGTCGTCTCGTCGTGCTCGAGCCCCTCGCCGTCGCCGGTGGCCCACACCATGGCGTCGAGGACGGCCTGGCCCTCCTGGGACATCTCCACCCGGAGGGCGGAGGCGGAGCGCCCGGCCCGCCTCGTCTCGACGGTGATGTCGACCGGGGCGAAGCGGCCCACGCCGAGGTAGTGACAGGAGAAGGCGGCCGGGGACCGGTGCGCGCTCTCGGCGCCGGCGGCCCGCAGGGCGCAGGAGGCCACGTAGCCGCCCATCGGCCCCCAGATCTCCCAGTCCGGGCTGAGCACGGCCCGGTACCGGCCGCCGCCGAGCGATTCGACGGCCGTGTCGGCGCCCAGGTCTCCCATGGCGGCCCATCTTGCCCCGACCCCGCCGGCACCGGGACCGGGACCCTCGCCGATCGTCCGCCCGTCCCGGCCACAGAGGGTGGCCGAGTTCAAGCCCGGTGGGGCGGGGGTCGATGCCCGAGGGGTGACCGTGCTCACGGTGGACGACGTCGCGCCGGCCCGGGCCGGCTCTCGTGACCCCGAGTGGGCCCCGGAGACCTGCAGGGCCGTCATCGGGCTGTGCGAGGACGCCATGGGGAGGTGGCCCGAGCAGTTCCCCACCCGCTTCGCCTCCCTCGTCGACATGAGCCGGAGGCTGCCCGGCGCGGCGCCCGCCGAGCGCCACGAGTGGCAGCGGCTGGCCGCTGACCTCTGCAGGCAGGCCGCAACGGTCGACCCCGACTGGTTCTGCCGGTACTGGCGCCAGGTGGTGCGCCGAGGCGTCCGCCCGCCCGCCGACGTCACCCGCGTCCTCGTCGGCCTCGACTTCCTCCGGCCGCCGGGCACCCGGACCCGGGCGCCCGGCTCCTGAGGGTCCTCAGGCCGGTCTTCCCTCTCCCGCCGAGACGTCGAAGCGCGCCCCGATGGGCGTCACCGCTGGGAGGTCGCCGGCACCGATCACGGCCCGGGCCAGAGGGGCGAGCGCGTCGAGCAGGGCAGCGAACTGCCCGTCGTCGAGGGCCTCGTAGGCGCCGAGAGCGATGCGGTCGGTGTGGGCCTCGACGTCCCTGCGCAGCGCCGCGCCGGCGGCCGTGAGCCGACCCTCGCCGTCGAGCAGGCCCCGGTCGGCGAGCCCGGCCGACACGCCGCCCCACTCGGCGTCGTCGTAGTGCCGGGCGACCTCGAACACCTGCCGGGGGACCACGCCGGCGGCGCTCTGGAGCACGTTCGCCTCACGTCCCCCGACGCCGGCGGCGGTGAGGGCCGCCACGTGGCCGTCCCCCCGGTGCTCGCGGAGCAGCGTGCAGGCGTGCCACAGGGCGCCGGCCGGGTCCTCCGGCCAGGGCAGGCCCCGGTTGGCGGCGAACAGCGTCCGGCCCTCCATCGGCGCCGACGCCGCCGCCACGCGCCCGATGGCCGCCGCCGTGTCCAGCGCCCGGTCGAGCTCGGCGCCGGCGAAGGCCCGCCGCAGCGCCGCCACCGAACCTTCCAGGCGCGCCGACAGCGCCGCGCTCGGGGGCGCGAATCTCCACGCGTCAGGGATCGCCCTTCCCACGTGGGTCATCGAGAAGTTGTAGAAGGTGGCGAAGACGATCTCGGGCCCGACCGGGCCCATGGGGGCCGCCCGCCCGGCGAAGTAGCCCATCCAGAAGCCCCTGTAGCCGGCGTCGTCCAGCGCGCCCCGCGCCTCGGGGGCGAAGTAGGTGACGGCGTGGATGGGCTCCACCCGCGACCACAACCTCCGGGCCAGCGACGCGTCCCGGATCATGTTCGGCAGTCTGGCACTACGTGCCGTGGTCGGGGGCGACGAAGATGCAGAACGGGTGGCCGGCCGGATCGGCGTAGACGTACAGCGGCTCCTCCGGGTCATCGAACCGGTCCTCGAGGAGGCGGGCCCCGAGGGCGAGGGCGCGCTCGTGCTCGGCCCGGAGGTCGTCGGCGGAGGCGACGCCGAGGTCCAGGTGGAGCTGTTGGGGCACGGCGGGGTCCGGCCACGTGGACGCCGGGATCAGCGGCACCTCCTGGAACCCGAGCCTGGTCGTCCCCGGCGGACCCACGAGGACCAGCCAGTCCTTGTCGTCGGGGACACCGGCTGCGGGCGGCTCGTCCCCGGGCCGGTAGGCGTAGCCCAGGAGCTCTCGGTAGAACTCGGCCAGCCGCCGGGCGTCGGTCGTGTCGAGCACGACGCCCCGAAGATGCACCCTCGTCACCATGTCCAAGTCTCTCCCCGCTGCCGGTCGCCCCGCGCCCCTACGACCTCGCCTCGAGACGGGCCAGGCGCCGCGCCATCGGAGGATGGGTCGGCATCCTCCACGAAAGCGGGAACAGCAGCCACCGCCACGGCGCCCGGCCGTAGAGCTGTGCCCGCATCTCCCGGGACGACGACTGGGTCTTGGCGAGCGCCCGCGCCCGTGCGCCGGGGTCGCCGCCCAGCAGCGCCCCCTCGGCGTCGGCCCGCTCCTCCCTCCACCGGTTGAGCGGGCTGAGTGCCACGTTGGAGGCCATGGTCCCCACCAGCCAGGCGGCGGTGAGGACGGGCGCGGCGGCGAGGATCGAGACGCGGACCGCCACGCCGGCGGCGACGGCCAGCGCCAGGCCCGCCAGGGAGGAGGCGAGCCACCGCCGACGGGCGGCGGCGAGGTCGTCACGCAGGACGTGGACGAGCTCGTGGGCGAGGAGCGCGGTGAGCTCCTCGTCGGTCACGGCGGCGGCGAACGGCCTGGAGAGGACGATGGCGACCTGGCCTTGGACCCGGCGCACGGCGGCGGCCCGGACCGCATCGTCGCGGAGCACCATCGACGGACACGGGCAACCGGCCCGGCGGCACAGCTCCGTCATCAGCGCCCCTACCCGATCGGCCACCCCGGTGTCCTCCACCACGCCCCCCGTGACGGCGGCGGCCCGGAGGAGGGCCAGGGCGAACTCGAGGAGCACGAGGGCGGCGACCGGTCCCAGGACGGGCTCCCCGTAGGCGGTCAGCACCGCCGCCCACACCGCGTAGGCGACGATGAGGAGGGCCCGCGCCTGCAGCCGCCGAGGGTCGCTGACCCGTCCCGGCGACGGGGTGAGGAACCCGCCACCCCCGTCGTGGCCGGACCGGCCGCGCCGGCCCCCCCGCCTGCGACGCGCCGCGCCGGCGAAGAGCGAGGCGAGCATGAAGCCCACGGCGGCGCCGAAGAAGACGGCGAGAGAGCCGTCCGCCGTCCCGAGCACCACTCGACGGACGGTAGCGGAGCCCGGCGGGCGGCGCCGTCCCCGCACCGGAGTGCGCCACGGCGCCGGCTGCACGAAGATGCCGGGCCGTGGAGATGCGCCGGGTGCGACTGGGCGACGAGGCGGCGGCGGCGCTCCTCGCCGGCCTCACCGCCGAGTACGACACCCGCTACGGCGAGAACCTCGAGATGTCGAGAGCCACCGCCGAGGAGTTCGAGCCGCCGTCGGGGCTCTTCATCGTGCTCGTGGAGGGCCCGACGACGATGGCGGGCGGTGGGTTCCGTCGCCACGACGCCACGACCTGCGAGGTGAAGCGGATGTGGACCGACCCCCGCTTCCGCCGGCGCGGCCTGGCGGTCCGGGTGCTCGGGGCCCTCGAAGATGCGGCCTGGGAGGCGAACTACACCCGGTTGATCCTGGAGACCGGTCCCCGCCAGCCCGAGGCCGTGGCGCTCTACTCGGCACGGGGCTACGACCGCATCGGCTTCTACGGCCACTACCCCGAAGCCAGGGCCTTCAGCCTCGATCTCTCCCGTCGCCCCGGCCTGGCCGGGGACAGGGCAGGAGGCTCCTGACGGTATCGACATCCGGTTGGCGGCGTGAACCGAGGCCGGCCCGTTGTCGGCCGTCCTCGGCGTCAGCGAGGGACGGGGCCGCCGCGGCTGAAACGAGCTGCCCGACGGTGGACCCGGCGCCGCATGCGGTCGCGGGGCCGGGCCACCGCCGGTCGCAGGTGACGGAAGAACTCCACCTTGGCGACCTCCACGAGGGCGAGGTACATGACGACCATGGCGGCCAGCGCGCCGAAGTAGGGAGCCGACAGCGAGCGGAATCCCAGGTCGTGCGCCCACGGGCCGAAGGGCACGGCGACGCCGACG
>JAGWNV010000101.1 GCA_028872975.1 Acidobacteriota bacterium | reverse complement strand
GATTCCCAGGCAGGGCGGGCCCGAATAGGGCCCCGGGACCGGGGGTAGGGCAGCCCCTATTGCCGCGAACCCCTTGAACCTCTCGCGCCCTGTCTGGCGACGGCTGCCCTTCGTGGCCCCCGTCTTCGCCGGCGCCTGGCTGGGCAACGTCGCCCAGGCGCCCCCGCAGGCGGCGCCGCGCCACCTTGCCGTCCGCCCCACGGGGGCGAGGAGCCTGGCGAACCTGCCCGCGCTCGACCGCGCCGCAACCCTGGTGCCCACCACGCAACCCACGACGACCGCCACCTCGGCGCCGGCCGGCACCACCACGACGACCACGGGCCCAGGGTGGGCCGATCCCGTGACGCCCACCGAGCGCGCCGCCTGGTACAGGGTGAACGCCTGCGAGGAAGCCGGCAACTGGCACATCCAGGGCACCGTCTACTCCGGGGGCCTCGGGATCTCCGAGGCCAACTGGTACGCCTACGGCGGCCAGTCGGCCTTCGGCAACGAGTGGGCGGCGACACCCGACGAGCAGATCGTCGTGGCCATGCGGATCGACGCCTACCCGCCCGATCAGCACGGGTGCACCGGGGGTTGGTAGGCGCGTCGGGCCGCGCTGGCACCGGCCCGCCCCCGGCGCAAGGATGCAGCCATGGCGACCGTGCGAGAGCTTGCCGACACCTTCCACGAGCGGTGGCTGGCCACGAATCCCTTCGCCGCGACGAATTACGGCATCCCCGGCTTCGACGACCGCGTGCCGGACGACAGCGAGGCCGGTGAGGACACCTGGCGGGCCGAGCTCGAGACGACCCTCGCCGTCGCCCGCCGGCTCGAGCAAGAAGGCGTAGGCGGCCCTGACGCCGTAACCCTCGGTTGCCTTGTCGAGTCGATGGAGCAGGAATTGCGCGAGCTCGACGCCCGGCTCGTGGAGCACACCGTCACGGCCATGCCCTTCAGCGGTCCCGCCGTGCTGCTCGCCACCGCGGCGCGCACCGTGCTCCCCGACGGCGAGGCGGCCGCCGCCTACCTCGAGCGGCTCCGGCGCAGCGGCGGCTGGATCGACCAGCTGTCGGCCCGCCTGCAGGCCGGGGCCGCCAAAGGCCGGCTCCCGGTGGCCCCCCTCGTGGACCAGGCCGTCTCCTGGGTGGAGGAGGTGCTCGGGCCGGCGGCACCCGAGGCGCTCCTCGGCCCCACCCCGCCCGAGGGCTGGGCCGGCGCACCGGCGTGGCTCGAGGCGCGCCAGCAGGCGGCGGCGGAGGTGGTGAAGCCGGCGCTGGCCCGCTGGCGCGAGGTGCTGCAGGAGCTGCTCCCCCGGTCCAGGCCCGCCGCCGCCGCCGGCCTCGTCCACCTGCCCGGTGGTGCCGCCGACTACGCCGGTCGGGTGCGGTCTTCCACGACGCTGGCGGTGGGCCCCGAGGACATCCACCGGATCGGCCTGGACGAGATCGAGGTGCTCGAGGCGCGGGCGCTGGCCCTCGGCGGCGAGATCGGGCTTGGCTCGTTGGCCGAGGTCCACCACGCGCTCCGGGAGTCGGCCGGGACGCGCACGGCGGCCGAGGCCATCGAGGCGGCCACGGCCGCCATCCGCCGGGCCGAGGCCAGGGCCGGCGAGATCTTCCCCGCGCCCCTCCCGCCCCCGTGCGCGGTGACCCCCATGCCGGGGGTGGTGGGCGCCAGCGGGATGGCCCCGCACTACACCCCGCCGCGCCTCGACGGCAGCAGGCCGGGCACCTTCTGGTTCAACATGGAGCGACCGACGGCGGGGACGGGCTGGGACCTCGAGGGAGTGGCCTTCCACGAGGGCGTCCCCGGCCACCACCTCCAGCTGTCGCGCATCCAGATGCTCGAGGACCTCCCCGCCCTCCAGCGCCAGCGGAGCCTGCCGGTGTTCTCCGAAGGCTGGGGGCTCTACGCCGAGCAGCTGGCCGAGGAGGCCGGCCTGTACACCGACGAGCGCAGCCTGCTCGGCGCCGTGGCCGCCTCGCTCATGCGCGCCGGCCGCCTCGTCGTCGACACGGGGCTGCACGCCCTCGGGTGGAGCCGCGACGAGGCCCTGTCGTTCTTCGTCGCCCACGTCCCGCTCCCCGAGCCGTTCCTGGCCAACGAGATCGACCGGTACGTGGTCGTGCCCGGCCAGGCGCTCTCCTATCTCATGGGCAAGCGCGAGGTGCTCCGGCTGCGCCGGGAGGCGATCCAGGGCCTCGGTCCCGGCTTCTCCCTCCCGTCGTTCCACGCCGCCGTCCTCGACAGCGGCTCGCTCCCCATGCCCGTGCTGGAGCGAAAGATCCGCGACTGGGTGAAAGCCTGAGCCAGCGGGCCTCCACAGCCGGGTGTGGATTCTGGGGACCGAATGGACCAAAGTCCCGACACCCACGAGGCGCCTGAGGCGGATGTGGCGAAGGTGGTCAGGCCCCCGGCGCGGCGTGCTCCCGTAGGCTGCGCCGGCGTGGAGACCGTAGGCGGGACCGGCGACCCGCCCGAGGCCCCTGCGGTGCCCACCGCCGATCCCGACGAGGCCGAGCGTCGCCTCGCCATGCCGCTCGGCGAGGCCTTGGTCACCCAGCGGGCCGTGCGCCGGGTCCGGCCCGATCCCGTCGACGACCGGCTCGTCATGCGCTGCCTCGAGCTCGCCCTGGAAGCGCCCACCGGCTCGAACGGCCAGAACTGGGAGTTCGTGGTGGTGAAGGACACCGCCGTGAAGGCCGCCCTCGCCGCCCAGTACCGCCGCTCATGGAGGGTCTACGGAGGCCTGGGCCGGCGCCTGCGACGCGACGACCAGACGGCGCGGATCCTCCGCTCGGTCCAGTGGCAGGTGGAGCACTTCGAGCAGATCCCCGTCGTGATCGTCTGCTGCCTGCGCGGCGGGCCCCGCCTGCCCTTCGTGCCCCTGCCGCCCGTCCTCCTCTCGAGCCACTACGGCTCGCTCTACCCGAGCGTCCAGAACCTGCTGCTGGCGGCCCGGGCCATGGGCCTGGGCGGGGCCCTCATCACCCTGCCCCTGTGGTCGGCCACGGCGGCCCGGCGCATGATCGGGCTGCCGCTCGGCGTGGAGCCCTGCTGCATCGTCACCCTGGGCTGGCCCCTCGGCCGCTACGGGCGAAAGCGGCGCAAGCCCGTCGCATCGGTCGTCCACCTCGACCGCTTCGGCAACCGGGCCTGGGAGCCGGGACCGGCTAGCTGATCGACAACTCTGGCTCCGTGCCGCGCGCATCTGCGCGCGATGGGTCATACTGGGATGGTAGTCCTGGGGCCGGTGGGGCTCGTGGGGTTGCGAGTGCCGGCCAGATCCCCAGGGCAGAGTGACTCGGGGGCGATCGCCACCCCGGTTCAGGGGAGGTCTCAAATGACGGCAGCGGCACCGGCCATTGGAGCATCCGCAGGAAACCATCGAGGCATCGTCCGGAGCCTCTGGTACCGCCAGCTCGACAGCTACCCGGACACCGCACCCCGGATGATGTACCTCGGGATCATCGTCGTCACGACGATCCTCCTCTACTACGAGCTCTACGTGGGCGGCGCCGTGTCGCCGTCGATCCTGGCCCACTACCACATGAGCTTCCGCTACTACGTGAACATCACCGTGGTGGGCAACGCCATCGGCGCCTTCTCCTCGCTCGTCGCCGGGCTCGGCGACCGCTGGGGCCGGGCCAACATGGTCACCTACGGCCTGCTCGTGACAGGGGTGCTGGTGCTGTTCGGCGTGCCCCACGCTCCGAGCGAGCTCACCTTCGCCATCCTCGTCGTGGCCGTCGGCTTCGTGGAGGGCATCATCCTCGTCGCCACCCCGGCCCTGGTGCGCGACTTCTCGCCCCAGCTGGGCCGGGCCTCGGCAATGGGCTTCTGGACCCTGGGGCCCGTGGTCGGAAGCCTGTGCGTGTCGCTCGTGGCCAGCCACACCCTCTCCCACCTCCACGCCTGGCAGGACCAGTTCACCATCTGCGGCGTCGCCGGCCTGGTGGTGTTCGTCATAGCCCTCTTCGGGCTCCGCGAGCTCTCTCCGGGACTCCGGGACCAGCTGATGGTCTCCATGCACGACCGGGCCCTCATCGAGGCCAGGGCCAAGGGCATCGACATCGCCGCCAGCCTCCGGCGGCCGTGGCGCCAGATGCTGCACCTCGACATCGTGGGCTCGGCCTTCGCCATCGCAGTGTTCCTGATCATCTACTACACGGCTGTCGGCTTCTTCACCATCTACTTCACGTCCATCTTCGGGTTCTCCCTCGCCCAGGCCAACGGGATCGGCAACTGGTTCTGGGCCTTCGACGCCGGTGCCCTCATCGTCATCGGCCTCCTGTCGGACAGGGTCCGGGTCCGCAAGCCCTTCATGGTCGCCGGCGCCGTGGGCGCGGTGATCATGACCATCGTCTTCGCCTCGCGCACCGGCGCCCCCCACACCGGCTACTACACCTTCGTCTGGATCATCACCCTCATGTCGGTGTGCCTGGGGATCGCCTACGCCCCGTGGATGGCGAGCTTCACCGAGACGGTGGAGAAGAGGAACCCCGCCCTCACCGCCACGGGGCTCGCCGTGTGGGGCTGGATCATCCGGGCGGTGGTGGCCATCTCCATCTTCGTCCTGCCCTACGTGGTGAGCTCCACCACTCCCCTCGTGGACTACGGGACCCAGGTGAAGGCCATCGCCACCAAGTACCCGGCGCTCGTCACCGTCGACCCGGCCACCTTGAAGAGCCTGGCCGGCGGGAACCTGTCCCTCCTGGGCAAGGCCGAGGCCGAGCTCGAGGCCAAACTCCACGTGAACCAGAACCAGGCCCTCGGCCTGCTCGTCTCCGCCTCCAAGGCGCCGGCCTCCGAGGTCGCCTACCTCCAGGCCCACGGCCCGGCCGTCCTGGCCGCCCAGCAGGAGACCCCCAACCAGTGGAAGCACTGGTGGTGGGTCTGTATCGGCGGCGAGATCCTCTTCATCCCGCTCATCTTCGTGATGGCCGGCCGCTGGAGCCCGGCCCGGGCCAGGCGGGACGTCGAGGAGTACGAGCAGATGGTCGACGCCGAGATGGCGAAGCTCCGCAGCGCCGCGCCGGCCACCGCCTGACCGCCGGGCCCTCCCGGCGGTGCGGGCCGTCGTCCAGCGGGTCACCTCGGCGGCGGTGGCCGTCGGGACCGAGGAGGTGGGCAGGATCGGGCCCGGCCTCTGTGTCCTCGTCGGGGTCACCCACGAGGACGACGCCGAGGCCGCCCGTGCCCTGGCGCGGCGCCTCTGGCACCTGCGGATCTTCGAGGACGACGCCGGGAGGATGCAGCGGTCGGCCGCCGAGCTGGACCGGGCCCTCCTCGTCGTCAGTCAGTTCACGCTCTACGCCGACACCCGCCGGGGGCGGCGCCCGTCGTTCACCGCCGCCGCCCCGCCCGAGGTGGCCGAACCCCTGGTCGGGGCGCTCGTGGGCGAGCTCGAGACCCTGGGGGCCACCGTCAGGACCGGCCGGTTCGGGGCGGACATGGCCGTCACCCTCACCAACGACGGGCCCGTCACGGTCGTGCTCGAGGTCTGAGCGGGCGTCCGCTCGGACGCGGTCCTCGTCGAGGGGCTCCTCAGTCGGCGCACACCGTGCCGTCGGCAGGGAGTGTCCCGTCGAGCAGGTAGGCCTGGTCGATCGACCGGACACAGGGACTGTAGTAGTAGGCCACGTGGTTGTTGCCCTCCCAGGTCACGAGGGCGGCCTGGGCCAGCTCGGACCGGACCGACTGCGCCCAGGCGTGCGGCGTGGCGGGGTCGCCGCTCGAGCTGACGAGGAGGATGGGGGGCGCCCCGGCGGCGTCGACCGGCGACGGGGTCCTCGACGGGGGCACGGGCCACACCGCGCACTGGAGGAGACCCCAGACGAGCATGGGGCCGAAGAACGGCGCCCGGTCGGCGGCCGTCGCCGCCAACTGCGGATAGGCGGCCGGATCGCGGGGAACGGGATGGTCGAGGCAGGAGATGGCGTTGGAGGCGTCCACGGCGTTGGGCCCGTTCTGCGTGTTGTAGCTGTCGGTCATGGCCATGAGCCCGGCGCCGTCGCCGGACCGCGCCCGCGACAGCGCCGAGCCCAGCCTCGACCACGCCGAGGTGTTGTAGAGGGCGCTCAGGACGGCGGTGTAGAGCTCCCCGGGGCCGGCCGTCCGGCCCGACCCGGCGGGGATGGGCGAGGCCCGCAACGACGACGCCAGGGACAGGAGGGTCTGCTCGGGGTCGCTCCCCTCCTGCCAGGCGCACGATCCCGAGGACCGGCACCAGGTGAAGAAGCTGCCGAGGACGCCCTCGAAGCCGACGGCCTGGTCGGTGACCATCGCGGGGGTGTCGAGGGCGGGGTCGATCACGCCGTCGAGCACCATGGCCCGTACGTGGGTGGGGAACATCTCGGCGTAGACGAGCCCGAGCAGCGTCCCGTAGGAGTGGCCGATGTAGGTGAGCCGGGCGTCGCCGAGCGCGGCCCGGATCCGGTCGAGGTCACGCGCCGCGTCGACGGTGCCCACGTGGGGCAGCACGGTGCCGCTCGCCTTCTCGCAGGCCTGGGCGTAGGCCCCGTCTTCGGCGAACACCTGCTGGCGCGCCGTCGCCGTGCTCGGCACCGGGTCGGGCAGGGGGCCCGGGGCCGCCTGCCCGCCCCCCGTCTCGCCACAGGTCACCGGGGCGCTGCGGTCCACCCCCCGGGGGTCGAAGGAGACGACGTCGAAGTCCCGGAGGAGTCCCGAGGTCATGACCGAGAGCTCGGCGGGCAGGTCGTCGATGCCCGACCCGCCCGGGCCCCCCGGATTGACGACGATCGAGCCGAGGCGCGCCGCGGGGTCCCCGGCCGGGTGCCGGGCCAGGGCGATCTCGATGGTGGGCCCGGCGGGATCGGCGTAGTCGAGGGGAGCCGTCACCGACCCGCACTGCAGCCCGTCCCGGCAGGCGGTCCACGACACCGGGGCCACGGGCAGGGTCGTGGTGGGGGCCGGGGGCAGGGACGTGGTCGACGTGGTCGTCGTCGTCGGGCCGGCACGCTGCCCGGTGGCACGGGGGCTCCCGGCACCCGGCGAGGGGGCGGCGAGGAGGGACGAGGCGGCGGCAAGGCCGGCGGCGGCGAGGAGGACGGCGGCGGTGGCCAGCCTCCCCCGCCACCGCGCCGGCGCCACGTCGAGACTGTGGCACGACGGCGGGCCAGACTGGGGTCGCGACGGCACGCCGAGGGAGGAGGACGGGAGCTGCCCGAGCTGCCAGAGGTCGAGGCGCTGGTGGCGTTCCTGGACGACCGTTGCCGGGGGGCGGTCGTGGGTCGCTGCGAGCTCGCCTCCATCGCCGCCCTCAAGACCTTCGACCCCCCGCTCGAGGCGCTCGAGGGCGCCGCGGTGGGGACCTGGCGGCGGCACGGGAAGTACCTGGCCATGGCGGCGGACGAGCTGTGGCTCGTCGTCCACCTGGCCCGCGGGGGGTGGATCGGCTGGTGGGACGAGCGACCCCGCACGGCGGTGCGGCTGGGCGGCCGGGGGCCCTTGGCGCTGCGGGTGTCGCTCGAGGACGGCCGTGGCTTCGACGTGACCGAGATGGGGACCGAGAAGCGCCTCGCCCTGTGGGTGGTCCACTCCCCCGCCGATGTCGAGGGCGTCGCCGGTCTCGGCCCCGACCCTCTGTCGGCCTCCTTCGACCGCGCCGTGATCGCCGAGGTCCTCGCCGGCGAGAAGGGCACCCTCAAGAGCGCCCTGGCCCGCCAGTCCCTCGTGGCCGGCATCGGCAACGCCTACTCCGACGAGATCCTCCACGCGGCGCGGCTATCGCCGTTCAAGCCGGCCGGCGGCCTGAGCGACGAGGAGCTCGACCGGCTCTTCGTGGCGGTGAAGGAGGTCCTCGGCGAGGCGCTGGCGCGGGCCGTGGGACTCGGCGCCGCCGAGCTCAAAGGTGACAAGAAGCGGGCCATGCGCGTCCACGGGCGGACGGGCCGGCCCTGCCCGGTCTGCGGCGACACCGTCCGCGAGGTCTCCTTCGCCACCAAATCGCTGCAGTACTGTCCGACCTGCCAGACCGGGGGGAAGCCCCTCGCCGACCGGCGACTGTCGCGGCTGGTCAAGTGAGGGGTGAGGCAACGGTGACCGCTCGAGAGCCAGCTGCCGCCGAGTTCAACCTCGGGGTCGTGAACGAGAAGGTGGCGGCCGCCATCCCCGAGCGCACCGCCATCGTGTGGGGCGACCGCCGCGTCACCTTCGCCCGGCTCACCGACAGGAGCCGGCGCCTGGCGTCGCTGCTCCACGACCGGGGCCTCGGCCTCCACACCGAGCGGGCCGACCTCGAGCCGTGGGCGTCCGGCCAGGACCACCTCGGCATCTACCTGTTCAACGGAAACGAGTTCATCGAGGGCATGCTCGGGGCCT
>JAGWNV010000100.1 GCA_028872975.1 Acidobacteriota bacterium | reverse complement strand
GGGTGCCGGCGTCGTCGGCGAGGTAGGCGAGCTCCTCGCCGGTGAGCCCCGTCTTGGCCGGCGTCACCACCATGCCCGCCCGCATGGCGCCGAGGAGGGTCTCCACGAACTCGGTCCGGTTTCCCATGACGAGGAGCACGTGGTCGCCGGGTGCGAGGCCGGCCGCCTCGAGCCCGTGGCCCACGGCGTTGGTCCGCTCCTCGAGGTCCCCGAAGGACAGCCGGCGGCGTCCGTCGGCCAGGGCCGGGTCCTCGGGGCGGCGCCCGCTCGGCGCCCACAGTGGCGGCGCCACGCCGGGTTCGCGTCCGATTTCGGTACGTTACCGTCGCGTGGCCCCCATCTCCTTCGGCCGGCGGACGGCCCAGCTGGCCGAGCTGCACCCCGACGAGGCCGCCCTCGTCTTCGCCCGGACCGACGGGACCGAGCGGGTCGTCACCTGGGCCGAGCTCGACGGGTGGGCCAACCAGATGGCGCGCCTGCTCGAGGAGCGCGGCGTCGGGCCGCGGTCGATGGTGGCGGTGGCGCTGCCCAATTCCCCCGAGCACGTCGCCGTCGACATCGCCGGCTGGCGCCTGGGTGCCTGCGTCCTGCCCCTGCGGCCCGACCTGCCCGACTGGGAGCGGCGGCGGCTCCTCGACGTGGCCAGCCCGGCCGTGCTGGTGGGCGACTGGCCCGCCGAGGGCCACACCGTCGTCTCCTCGGCCGAGCTCGACGGGGCCCGCTCCCTCCCCGCCGGCCCGGTGGAGGACCGTGTCCCGGATCCGGCCTTCGCCATCGCCACGTCGGGATCGACGGGCAGGCCGAAGCTCATCGTCTCCCCCGGTCCCGGCGTCTACGACGCCGAGGCCCCCACCGCCCTCCACCAGGGGATGGGAGCGGCCCGGCGCCCCGTCCAGCTCGTGCCGGCGCCGATGTACCACACCAACGGATACCGGATCCTCCACCTCGCCCTCGACCGCGACGAGCTCGTGGTCCTGATGGAGCGCTTCGACGCCGCCCTGGCCGCCGAGCTCATCGAGCGGCACCGGGTGACGTCGGTGACGATGGCGCCGGTGATGCTCCTGCGCCTGGCCCGGCTGGAGGGGATCGAGGAGCGCGACCTGACGAGCGTCACCTCGATCCTCCAGGGCGCCGCCTCCTGCCCGCCGTGGCTGGTGCGGTGGTGGATCGAGCACGTGGGCCCCGAGCACTTCTTCATCTCCTACGGCGCCTCCGAGCGGGTGGGTCTCGCCTTCCTGCGCGGCGACGAGTGGCTGGCCCATCCCGGCAGCGTGGGCCGGGGCCTCAACACCGACATCCGGATCCTCGACGACGAGGGCGGCGACCTGCCCACCGGCGAGGTGGGGGAGATCTTCCTCCGCCAGACGAGCGACGAGCCCTCCGGCTACCGCTACGTCGGCGCCCCCCCGGCCAAGCAGACCCCCGACGGGTTCACGAGCCTCGGCGACATGGGCTGGCTGGACACAGACGGCTACCTCTACATCGCCGACCGCCGGGTCGACATGATCGTGACAGGGGGCGCCAACGTCTTCCCCGCCGAGGTCGAGGCCGCCCTCCTCGAGCACCCCGAGGTGGCCGACTGCGCCGTGGTGGGCCTGCCCGACGAGGAGTGGGGCAGCCGGGTGCACGCCGTGGTCCAGCCCCGCCATCCCGGGAAGCCGCCCGCCGAGGACGACCTCCGGCGCCACTGCCGGGAGCGCCTGGCCGGCTACAAGGTGCCGAAGTCCGTCTCCTTCATGTCACCGCTGCCGCGCACCGAGGCCGGCAAGCTGAACCACGGCGCCCTGGCCGCCCAGCTCGCCGGCGGGACCGGTTAGGTCTGCTCCGCCCGCGACGAGATGGCCAGGCGTGACAGCAGCTGGCGCGAGACCCCGAGCGCCCGGGCCAGCTCGCTCAGGCTGGCCCCCTCCTCGACGGCGACGTCGCTCATCGCCACCCGCACCTCCCGGCGGGCGGTCTCCATCTGGTCGAGGGCCTTGTTGAGCCGCTCCCTGGCCGTCCCGGCCCGGGTGGTGGCGAGGCCCTCCACCAGCGAGACGTCCCCGCTGCGGATGAGGGCGAGGCCGCGCTGGGTCGTCTCGCCGAACTGTTCGAGCGCCACGCGTAGCTCGTCGGTGCGCTTGATGAGCAATTCCATCTTCCGTTCGAGCCGCTTGCCCGAGCCCCCCCGTGCCATGACGAGGAAGGTAGTCGTAGATTCCCGGCGGGACGTGCGCAGCGGGACGGACCGGGGCGTAAGGTTCGGGCCGTGCCGGCGGTCCAGCTGAACCACACCATCGTGGCCGCCACCGACAAGCGCCGGTCGGCGGAGTTCCTGTGCCGGGTCCTCGGCCTCGGGCCGCCGGCGCCCGCCGCCCACTTCCTGGTCGTCGAGCTGGCCAACGGCGTGTCGCTCGACTTCGACGACGCCTCCCACGTGGAGCCGCAGCACTACGCCTTCCTCGTCGCCGACGACGACTTCGGCCCCGTCCTGGCCCGGGTCCGGGCCGAGGGCGTCGCCACCTTCGCCGACCCCGGCCACGGCGTCCCCGGCACCAACCGCCGCGACGGCGGCCAGGGCTTCTACTTCTCCGACCCCGACGGCCACAACCTCGAGGTGCTCACCCGAGCTTGACATGGCCGACCCGTACGACATGGTGGTGGTGGGGGCGGGGCCGGCGGGCGAGAAGGCCGCCGCCCAGGCCGCCTTCTTCGGAAAGCGCGTGGTGGTCGTCGAGCAGTCGCCCACCCCGGGCGGCACCATGGCGGCCAGCGCCATCACCACCAAGGCCATGCGCGAGGCGGCGCTCTACCTCACCGGGTTCCAACGCCGCCATCTCTACGACGCCGCCATCGACCTCGAGCCCCAGGCCGTGATCGACCGCCTGCGGGCCCGGGCCCAGGACGTGGCGGCGACCATGAGCGCGGCGGTGGCCCAGAACCTCGAGCGCCACGGCATCGCCCTCGTCACCGGCCACGCCCGGCTGGGACCGGGGCGCACCGTGGTGGTCACCGACGAGACGGGCGCCGAGCAGGTCCTCGCCGGCCGGGTGGTGCTCCTCGCCACCGGGTCCCGGCCCTTCCATCCCCCCGGGATCCCCTTCGACGACCCCGACGTGCTCGACTCCGAGACGGCCAGGAGCCTCGGGCGACCCATGGCCAGCCTGGTGGTCGTCGGTGGCGGGGCCGTCGCCTGCGAGTACGCCTCGATCTTCCTCGCCCTCGGGGCCGAGGTGACCCTCGTCGACCGGGGCCGGCGTCTGCTCTCCTTCCTCGACGGCGAGTGCTCGGCCGTCATGGGCGAGGCCTTCCGGTCGGCGGGCATGACCGTCCTGTCCGAGGCCTCGGTGGCAGGCGTCGAGCGCGACGGCCAGGGACTCGTCGTGCGCCTCGGCGACGCCTCGGTGCTGCGCCCCGAGAAGGCCATCTTCGCCGCCGGCCGGGTGGGCAACACCGAGGACCTCGGCCTCGACGACGCCGGCGTCGCCCTCGACGACCGGGGCCGCATCCGCGTCGACGACCACTACGAGACGACCGCACCGGGCGTCTACGCCGCCGGTGACGTGATCGGCCCGCCCGCGCTCGCCTCCTCCTCCATGGAGCAGGGCCGGGTGGCCACCTGCTACGCCCTCGACATCCCCTTCAAGCAGACGGTGGACCCCCTCGTGCCCTTCGGGGTCTACGCCGTGCCCGAGTGCGCCATGGTGGGCCTCACCGAGGAGCAGGCCCGCGAGCGCGGCATCCGCTACGCCGTGGGCCGGGCCCACTTCGCCGACAACAGCCGGGCCGCCATCGCCGGGACGACCGAGGGGCTCGTGAAGCTCGTCGTCGACCGCGACAGCCGCCGGGTGCTCGGCGTGCACGTCGTCGGCGAGTCGGCCACCGAGCTCGTCCACCACGGCCAGGCCGTGCTCCACTTCGAGGGCACCGTCGACTACTTCATCCACGCCACCTTCGACGTGCCGACCATGAGCGACGCCTACAAGTACGCCGCCTACGACTGCCTCCGGGACCTGGCCCGCCTCGGCTGACGCCGAGCGGGCGAGGTCCTCAGACGGCCCGCCCTCCGAAGTTGAGCAGCCGGGTCTGGCCGTCGGCGTCGGCGGGCGGCTCGATCCTCGGGCCGAAGCCCCCCGGCCGGCGGATGGCCTCGTCGATGGGGGCGAGGAACGCCGTGGCCCGCTCCACGGCGGCCGGGTCGAGCCGGTCGTCCTGGCCGGTGGCCCGGGCCAGGTCCCAGGTGTGGAAGAGGGTGTCGGCGCACACCAGGCGGCCGACGAGCGACTCGAAGGGCTGCTCGCCGAACATGCCCCCCACCACGGCCGAGGCCTGGGCGGGGTCGGCCAGGGCGGCCTCGACCTCCCGGCGGGCCGCCTCCCAGCAGGCGAGGCGGTCGTCGGTGTCCGAGAGGGGCTCGGCGTCGGTCCCCCGCAGGCTCCCGAGCACCCGGCGGTGGGTCATGATCACGTGGTCGACCACGTCGGCCGCCGTCCACCCGGCACAGGGCGAGGGCGAGCCCCACAGCCCGCTCCCCACGCCCCGCAGCCGTGCCTCGAAGCCGTCCGCCACCACCGCGTAGGACCCGGCCACCTCCGACACCGACGTCGTCACTCCCACTCGATGGTGGCGGGCGGCTTGCTCGTCACGTCGAGCAGCACCCGGTTCACCTCGGCGACCTCGTTGGTGATCCGGTTGGAGATGACCTCGAGCAGCTCGTAGGGCAACCGGGACCAGTCGGCGGTCATGGCGTCCTCGCTGTGCACGGGCCGCAGCACGATGGGGTGCCCGTAGGTGCGGCCGTCGCCCTGCACGCCCACCGACCCCACCTCGGCCAGGAGCACCACAGGGAACTGCCAGACGGTGCGGTCGAGGCCGGCGGCGGAGAGCTCGTCACGGGCGATGGCGTCGGCTTCCCGGAGGATCTCGAGGCGCTCGGCGGTGACCTCGCCGGCGATCCTGATGGCGAGGCCCGGCCCGGGGAACGGGTGGCGCCAGACGATCTCCTCGGGGAGCCCGAGCTCGAGGCCGACGGCGCGCACCTCGTCCTTGAAGAGGCTCCGCAGGGGCTCGACGAGCCGGTAGCGGAGATCGGCCGGGAGGCCACCCACGTTGTGGTGGCTCTTGATGACCGAGGTGCCGGCCCCGCCGCCCGACTCCACCACGTCGGGGTAGAGGGTGCCCTGGACGAGGAACTCGACGTCGTCGCCGCGGTCGCGGTTGGCGGCGATCTTGGCGGCGGCGGTCTCGAAGGTGCGGATGAACTCCCTGCCGATGATCTTGCGCTTCTCCTCGGGGTCGCGCACGCCGGCCAGGGCCTCGAGGAACCGGTCCCGGGCGTCCTCGATGTGCAGCTGGATCCCCGTCGCCCGCACGTAGTCGCTCTCGACCTGCTCCCGCTCGCCCTTGCGCAGCAGCCCGTGGTCGACGAAGACGCAGGTGAGCTGCTCGCTCACGGCCCGCTGCACGAGGGCGGCCGCCACCGCCGAGTCGACCCCGCCCGACAGGCCGCAGATGACGTTGTGGTCGCCGACGGTCTCGGCCACCCCCGTCACGGCGTCGTCGATGAAGTTGCTCGTGGTCCAGGTGGGGGCGATCCCGGCGCACTGGTGGAGGAACCGCTCGAGGACGGCCTGGCCGTGGGCGGTGTGGACGACCTCGGGGTGCCACTGCACCCCGGCCAGGGTGCCGGTCTCGTCCTCGAAGGCGGCGATGGCCGCCGCCTGGGTGGACGCCGTGGCCCGCATGCCCTCGGGGAGCCCGACCACGGCGTCGCGGTGCGACATCCAGACGAACTGCGACGGGGACAGGCCCCGGAAGAGCATCGAGGCGTTGTCGAGCTGGGCCTTTGTCCTGCCGAATTCGGCCACCCCCGTCCGGGCCACCTCCCCGCCCAGGGCGTGGGCCATGGCCTGGAAGCCGTAGCAGATGCCGAGCACCGGCACCCCAGCGCGCAGGAGGGCGGGGTCGAGGGCGGGCGCCCCCGGCTCGTACACGCTGGCGGGCCCGCCCGAGAGGATGAGCGCCGCCGGCCGCCGGGCCAGGATCTCGGCCGCCGGCAGGCCGTGGGGGACGATCTCGCTGTAGACGCGGGCCTCGCGCACGCGCCGGGCGATGAGCTGCGCGTACTGGGCTCCGAAGTCGACGACGAGCACCGGGGCGTCCCGGGGCGCTCTCATCCGGTCAGGGTACCTGCCGGCCGGCGCTCCAATACGGCGTCCACCCACGTGGCCACGGCCGTCGCCACCTGCTCGGTGGCACTGTCGAGGGCGCGACGGTCGACGGGCACGACGCGCACGGCGCCCGCCGCAGGCCACAGCCCCACTACCCGGCCCGGCGCGGCGGCGACCGAGCCCGCCAGCGCCGGGACGAGGGCGGCGAAGAGCAGCTCGGCGCGGCTGGCCGCGTCGGGCACCCCGGCGCCGACGACCACGAGGACGGCGCGCCCCGCGGCCCGCACCCGCACGTCGGCCCGGCTGCGAAGGGCGAGCGCCCGCCCGCCGGGCACGGCCCAGTGGTCGGGCCGTCCGCCGGCCACCACCGGCGCCGGCAGGCGGTCCCACTCGAGCGCCGTCCACAACTGGGTCGCCCAGGTGGTGGCCTCGGCCGCCACCACGGCCCGGGCCCCGGGGCCGAGCCCGGCGTACCACCGGCCCCACCACGGCCCGGGGGCCTGCCCCGGGTCGGCCACGCCGCCGGCGTCCTCGACGGCCTCGGCCAGCACGCCGTCCACGGCCTCGGCCGGGCCCGCCGCCCGCCCCCGCAGGCACCGGGCCAGGGCGGCCACGCCCACGGCGCGCCGGCAGGTGCGAGGCGAGGGCACGAAGGCCTCCTCGGCCGCCAGGCACCGCTCGGGCCGGCGCAGGGCCGTGCCCAGGCGATAGGCGTCGAGGACGAACCGCTCCCCCTCGGGCAGCTCCGCCGCCAGCGGCCCGAGGAGCGACACGAGGTGCCGGCGCACGGCGTCGAGGTCCTCGCCGGTGAGCACCGGCGACGGGGCCAGGAGCTCCTCGGTCACCCCCGGCGCCCGGGGCAGGGCCACCGCTATCGACACGCCAGCGCCCCGTCCGCCGGCGCCCCCGCCGTCTCGGCCACCCTGGCCAGACCGGGGTCGCAGCCGGCCAGCGCCGGGCACCAGCCGCACAGGGGGTTGGGCGTGGGCACCGGCGCCGCCCCCGCCGCCAGCCGGACCAGCCGCAGCGTGCCGGCGACCACCCGGTGGAGCGCCCCGAGCAGGGCGTCTCGGCCCACGGGCTCGACGTCGAGCTCGCCCCCGGCGGTGTAGAAGGTCGCCACCCGGAACGGCGGGGCCCCCGACCGCAGGGTCTCGAGCAGGGCGTAGAGGTGGAGATCGGCCCGGTGCTCCACCCGGCGCCGGCCCGACTTCACCTCCACCACGCACACCGAGGCCCGCCCCCCCGAAGGTGCCCCGAGGGCGAGGTCCACGACGCCGCTCAGCACCACCCGGCCCCCGGCCAGGGGGACCACCATGCGCTCCTGGGTCCTCGCCAGCCACGATGCCGGGAGCACCGGCCAGGCGGACCGGATCCGCTCGGTGTGGTCGGCCACCTCGGCGGCGAGCGCCCGCCGCTCCTCGCCGGCCAGCCCGCCGACGAATGCGACGATCCCGTCGGGGTCGCCCTGGACCTCGAGCGCCTCGAGGGCGTCGGCCACCGGGTCGTCGATCCGGCCCACCGTCACCCACTGGCGGAACAGGGCGTCGACCATCGAGCCCCGGGCCAGCTGGACCGTCGGTCCCGGCCGGCCGGCACGGGCGGCCACCAGCTGGGCCTCGCACACGAGGACCCCGTTCACGGCCTCCTTGCTGATCCGGACCGGCCCGGCCTCCTCGGGCAGGCCGGCGACGGCCCCCGACAGCTCGTCCTCGAGCCAGTCCCGCAGGCCCCCGGCCAGCCCGGGGTCCACGAGGGGCCGCTCGCCGGGGGTGCCCCGGAGGCGGGCCACCAGGGCGTCGCCGGCCAGGAGCGGGGCCGGGGAGGCGGTGGTGGTGGTGGGCACGCTCCCCAGGATGGCGGACCGGTGTGACACCGCCGCGGAGGCCCCCCGGCGGTGCACCGGGCCCCGGTGCGACGCCTCATAGGCTCGCGGGCGCATGTCGGTGGCCTTCGACGCCGTCTTCGGGTTCTTCGCCCTGTCCATGGTCGTGATCGCCGTGCTCGCCGTGCGCTGGGCGGTGCGCCGCGATCGCGCCGCGCGCCGGGCAGCCCGATCCGACGCTGCCGGCGCCGCCGGCCCTCGGCCCCGTCCGGGGCTGCCGGCGCAGTGAACGGCCAGCTCCCCGGCGGCGTCTTCACCGGCGCCGCCGGTGCGGCCGGGCGCCTCCGGCTGGT
>JAGWNV010000099.1 GCA_028872975.1 Acidobacteriota bacterium | reverse complement strand
GACCGCGGAGGGCGGCCACGCCGGGTACCGGGGCCGAATGACGTGTCACGGCGGGGCCTAGCGGGGGCGACCGGCGGGCGCCGGTGTCGGCGCCGTCCCGGCGCCGACACCCGAGGTCCGGGGGGCGAAGCGCCGGCCGGTCACGGCGTCGGCGCGGACGGCGAGGAGCCGGTCGCCGGGCGACGGCACCAACGGCGCCGGTGCACCCGATCCGGCGGCGAGCGTGTCGTCGGGGACCGGTGACGCCAGGCCGCGCACCACGACGCTCCACGCCAGGGGGCCGAAGGCGCCGGCGTCGGTGCCCTCGACCTCGAAGGCGACGAGGCGGCCGGCGGCGCGGCGCCACATGAGGCCGTCGCCGACCCGGACGACCACCTGCCCCGCCACGTAGGCGAAGTTGAAGGGCTGGAGGAGCGGCGCCCCGTCGCTCGAGACCGCCAGGCGGCCCACGGCGCCGCCGCCGGCGGCGGCGGCGAGCAGTCGCAGGCTCTCGGCCCGGCTCAGCACCTCGGACCCTCGCTGGTCGATCCACATCTCCGCTCCAGCATGCGGCGAGGGCGGCGCCGCCTCCAGGGCCCTTCGTCCTGCCCTCGGGCCCGACCCAGGGGACCTTCGGCTCTGGTCGCTCCGGGAGCCGACCCGTAGCGTGCCGACCATGATGGAGAACGTGGACAGCGTGGGCGGCGAGTTGCTCGGCGCAGCCCGCGGCACGGTGACGACCTTCCCCTCAGGGCGGGTCTGCGAGGAACCGGGCTGCACCACCCGGCTGTCTCGGTACAACAGCCGGCCCCGCTGTGCCGCCCACGACTTCGACTCGACCCTCCTCCACTTCCGCTGCCCGGCGCCACCGCCGGCACCACACGTCCCGGCGGTGCGCCACCACAAGCGCTCCGCCGCCTAGAGACCTCAGGCGACCCCCCGCCGGAGGAGGGCGAACAGCTCGGCGAAGTCGCCGAGGTCGCCGACGACCACGTCGGCCCCGGCCTCGAGCAGCTGGCGGGGCTGTGCCCGCCGGGCCACGCCGACCACGTATCCGAAGCCGCCGGCCCGGCCGGCCGCCACCCCGGCCGGCGCGTCCTCGACGACGGCCACCGCCGCCGGGTCGAGCTGGAGGAGGGCGGCGCCGTACAGGAAGGTGTCGGGAGCCGGCTTGCCCACGAGCCCTTCCCGGCGCGCCACCACGCCGTCGACCACCACGTAGAAGAGCCCCCCCAGGCGCCCGGCCCGCAGCACCGCCCGACAGTTCTCGCTGGCCGAGACGACGCCGGTGCACCGCCCGGCCTCGACGAGGGCGGCGACGAGCCGTCGCGACTCGGGGAAGACATCGATCCCCTCCTCCTCGACCAGCTCGAGGAAGAGGGCGTTCTTGGCGTTGCCGACGCCACCGACCGTCTCGGCGTCCGGGGGGTCGTCCGGGCGGCCCTCGGGCAGGGTGATGCCTCGGGAGGCGAGGAAGGCCCGCACCCCGTCGTGACGCGCCCTGCCGTCGACGTAGCGCTCGTAGTCGGCGACGGCGTCGAAGGGCCGGAGGGCGGGGTGCTCGCCCTCGGCCTCCCGGCGCCGCCCGAGCAGCTCGTCGAAGGTCCGCCTCCAGGCTTCGGCGTGCGACCGGGCGGTGTCGGTGAGGACCCCGTCGAGGTCGAAGAGCCAGCCCCGCAGCTCGTGCGGCTGCATCAGCTGGTGCGGATCGGCACCTTGGTGGTCGACGTCTTGGCCTCTCCCACCGGCACCCGGACCTCGAGGATGCCGTGCTCGTAGGACGCCTTCACGTCCTCGTCCTTCGTGCCGCTCGGCAGTGGGATGTTGCGCTCGAGGGACCCGTAGCGGAACTCCGACCGGTACCCCTCCTTGCCCTTGTGCTCGGTCCGCTCCTCGCGCTCGGCCCGGATGTGCAGCACGCCGTCGTCGATGGTGAGCTCCACGTCCTTGTCCGGGTCGAGCCCGGGCAGCTCGGCCCGCACCACGAGGACCTCTCCGTCGACGTACTCCTCCACACGCATCCAGCCGCCCGTGAAATCGGGCTCGAAGAACCGACGCCACAGGTCGGGGAACTCGAACCGCTCCCTTCGGACCAGTGCCATGGCACGCTCCTTTCGACTACCGGCTCCCGGTGCCGGCGCACCGGTGCCCTACCTCCAATTGCACGGCACCGGCCGAGGCGGCTCCAGGGCCGAACGGCCCAGCGCAGGCCCGGGAATGCCGGGGGCGGCGCCGGGGTTGTGCCAGGTGAGAGCCCTCTTTCGAGGGCATCGGCAGGGGAAGGGGGTGGTCGGCGGCGTGACTCGTGACAAGCGGCCCGCCCCTCGTGCCCGGGTTGCACCTCGACAGGTGCGGCGTCCCTAGGCACAGCGCGGAACGGCGACGGGAGCCTTGCATCCCGGGACTCGTCCACCTCGGACCGGGGTCGGTCGAGCCGCACAGAATTCCATAGGACTGCGCCCCGCCCGGCGATGGCCGTGACGGGGCGCTCTTCGCGTCGGTCCGGCCCTCGCTCAGGAGCGCTCGGGAACCATGGCGATGGCCCCGCAGGGGCACTCCGCCGCACACAGCCCGCAACCCTTGCAGTAGTCGTAGTCGAAGGCGTAGCGGGCGCCGGCACCGAGCTTCACGACGGCGTTGTCCGGGCAGACGCCGAAGCAGTTGTCGCACTCGAAGCAGTTGCCGCAGGACATGCACCGCCTGGCTTCGAAGAGGGCGTTCTCCGCCGTCAGGCCCTCGACGACCTCGTCGAAGGTCGAGGTCCGCCGGGCGAGCTCGAGTCGGGGCCGCTCGGTCCGGGGGGCGTCGGCGTAGTACCAGGTGTTGAGGGCGGCGAAGGCGGCCAGCTCGTGGCGGGCGCCCGGCTCGTAGGCCACACAGCGGAGGCGGGCGTCGATGTGGCGGGCGGCCCGCTTGCCGTGGCCGAGGGCGGTGGTGACGGTCCGCTCCCCGGGGACCATGTCGCCCCCGGCGTAGACCCCCGGCGCCCCGCAGCACATGTCCGGTCCCACCACGAGCAGGCCGTCGTCCGAGGCCACGCCCGGGAGCGAGGACACGAGCGAGAGATCGGCCTCCTGCCCGAGGGCGAGGACGAGGCTGTCGGCCTCGAGCTCCTCGAGCTCTCCCGTGGGGCGGGGGAACCCGTCGTCGTCGAGGACCATCTTCTCGAGCACGAGGCGCCCCTCCTCGGCGCGCTGCACGGTGGAGAGCCAGCGCATCCGGATGCCCTCCTCCTCGGCCTCCTCCACCTCGATCTCGTGGGCCGGCATGCGCGCCCGGGTGCGCCGGTAGACCACCACGGCATCGGTCGCCCCGAGCCGGCGGGCGGTGCGCGCCGCGTCCATGGCCGTGTTCCCACCGCCGTAGACGACCACCCGGCGGCCGAGGAGCGGTGGGGCCTGGCCCTCCATCCCGTGCAGGAGCGAGACGGCGTCGACGACTCGTGCCGAGTCCCCCGCCGGCACGTAGGCGTTGCGTGACGTCCCGGCTCCGAGCCCGAGGAAGACGGCGTCGAAGCCCTCGGCGCGCGCCGCCGCCACGTCCTCGACACGGCGGCCCGTCTGGAGGGTGATGCCCATGGCGAGGAGACGGTCGATCTCGGCCTCGAGGACCTGGCGCGGGAGCCGGTAGCGGGGGATGCCGTAGCGCATCATCCCCCCCGGCGCCTCGGCGGCCTCCCGGACCGTCACGTCGTGCCCGGCGCGCCGGAGGTGGTAGGCGGCCGACAACCCGGCTGGTCCCGACCCCACCACGAGCACGTGCGTGCCGGTCTCGGGGCCGGGGGCGGGAAGCGGCCACCCGCGGGCGATGGCCTCGTCGCCGAGGAAGCGCTCCACGGCGTTGATGCCGACCGCCTCGTCGAGCTGTCCCCGGTTGCAGGCGGTCTCGCACGGGTGGTAGCAGACGCGGCCCATGACGGCGGGGAGGGGGTTCTCCTCCACGAGGGCCTGCCAGGCCGCCTCGTAGTCCCCCTCCTCGGCCAGGTACAGCCAGCGCTGCACGTTCTCCCCGGCCGGGCAGGCGTCGTTGCAGGGGGGCAGGCGGTCGACGTAGACGGGCCGTTCCACGCGCCAGGACCCGGTGTGGTTGGCGAGGCTCGAGCCGACGTCGAGGGTGATGGCGAAGGGCCGGTCCATCACAGGAGCCCGTAGCGGGTCACGTTGGCGTCGGCCATGGCCTGCAGCCGCCCGATCACGTCGCTGCGGCGGTCGGGTTCGAAGAGGTGCCGGAACCGGGACTGGGGACGCAGGTAGTCCTCGACGGGCACCCGGTGCCGGATGGGGGAGGCGGCGGTGACCTCGCCGTGCTCGGCCTCGAAGACCGGGAAAAGCCCCGACTCCTTCGCCAGTCGCGCCAGGCGCACGGTCTCGTTCGGGGCCGTCCCCCAGCCGAGAGGGCAGGGCACGAGGACGTGCAGGTATCGGGCGCCGGTTCGGGCCATGGCCTGGTGCACCTTGTGCTCGAGGTCGTGAAGGTCCGCCACCGTCGCCGTGGCGACGTAGGGGATGCCGTGGGCGACGGCCAGCCTGGGGAGGTCCTTGCCCTGGCCGAAGGGGTTCCCCGGCGCCGGCCCGACGGCCTCGGTGGTGGCGGTGCGGGCTGCCGGCGGGGTGGCGCTCGAGCGCTGGACGCCGGTGTTCATGTAACCCTGGTTGTCGTAGCAGACGAACAGCACGTCGTCGTTGCGCTCGAACATCCCCGACAGGCAGCCGAAACCGATGTCGACCGTCCCGCCGTCGCCGGCCTGGGCCACCACCCTGACGTCGTCGTGGCCCTTGGCCCGCAGGGCGGCCGCCACCCCTGCCCCCACCGCCGGGGCGTTGCCGAACAGCGAGTGCAGCCAGGCCACCCGCCAGGAGCTCTCCGGATAGGGGGTGGAGAAGACCTCGAGGCATCCGGTGGCGTTCACGGCGATCATCCGGCCGCCGGTGGCCGCCATGGCGGCGTCGAGGACGTAGCGCGCCGCCAGTGCCTCGCCACATCCCTGGCAGGCGCGATGTCCCGAGGTGAGGGCGTTCGTGCGACCGGGGTCGGACTGCACGGTGCGCTCGGCGTGGCCGAGCAACCGGTTGCCCACGGCGAAGCTGCCCACTTGGTAGAACTTCACGGGCGCGAAGCCGCTCGTCATGCCCACCTCCCGCCCACGACGCGGAGATCCCGGAGCAGGTTCTCGGCAGTGGGCCCCGACCGACGGGCCGCCGCCATGCGGGCCAGCTCCCCGTCCACGAGTGACCGGTCGAGGTCGAGGAAGGTGAGCCGGCCCAGCTCACCGGCGGCCGCCGTCTCGAGGAGCTGCACGAGCGAGGCCTCGGTCACGGGCCGGCCACCGAGCCCGGCCACCACGTCGTGCACGGCGACCCCCGTCCCCGAGAGCGCCGCCGCCACGTCGGTGGCGAGCACCCCGCCCAGGCCCGGCGAGAGGGCCTTCTCGACCACGACGACCCGGCGGGCCGAGGCGAGGGCGTCGACGACGGCGTGGCCTGGGAAGGGCCGGAACGTGGTGACCCCGACGGCGCCGACCCGAGTCCCCCGGCCGCGGCAGACGTCGACGGCCTCCTTGACGGTCCCGAGCAGCGACCCCATGGACAGCACCACGGTGTCGGCGTCCTCGCTGCGATAGGGCCGGACCAGGCCGCCAGAGGCGCGGCCGAAGGCCTCGGCGAACTCCGAGGCGATCTCGGGGATGCGGTCGAGGGCCTGGAGCTGGCGGAGATGCCCCAGGTACCGGACCTCCTCGAAGGCCTCGGGGCCCACCATGGCGCCGATCGTCACCGGGTCCCCGGGGTCGAGGACCTGGCGGGGCAGGTAGGGCGGGAGGAAGGCGTCGACGGCGTCCTGGGCGGGGACGTCCACCGCCTCGAAGGCGTGGGTGAGGACGAAGCCGTCCATGTTCACCATCACCGGCAGCGACAGCTCCTCGGCCAGCCGGAAGGCCTGGACGTGGAGATCGGCCGCCTCCTGGTTCGTCTCGGCGAAGAGCTGGACCCATCCGGCGTCGCGCACCGACATGGCGTCGCTGTGGTCGTTCCAGATGTTGATCGGGGCGCCCAGCGCCCGGTTGGCGACCGTCATCACGGTGGGCAGGCCGAGCCCGGCGGCGTTGTAGACCGCCTCGATCATGAACAGCAGACCTTGGCTGGCCGTGGCCGTGTAGGTGCGGGCACCGGCGGCGGCGGCCCCGATGCAGACGGACATGGCGGCGAACTCGGACTCGACGTTCACGAACTCGCACGGGGCCAGGGTGCCGGACTTCACGAGGGCACCCACCGCCTCGATGATGTGGGTCTGGGGCGAGATGGGGTAGGCGCAGACCACCTCGGGACGGCAGGCGGCCACCGCCTCCGCCACCGCTCGAGAGCCCTCAAGCTGACGGAGCACGGACGAGCGCCTCCTGCGCCGGACGGACCAGGCGATACGCCTCGGCGGCGGCCGCGGCGTTGGAGGTACCTACGGCGCCGGCGAAACGACCGGTGAGGGCCCGCTGGACGGCACCGAGCGACACCGCACCGGTGAGCGCGGCGAAGGCGCCGAGGAGCGGCGCGTTGGGCAGTGGCCGGCCCACGTGGGCCATGGCGAGCTCGGTGGCCGGCACCGTGGCCACCCGGCCGGACGGCAGCCTGGCCAGGATCTCGCCGATGCCCAGCTCCGAGGCCGGCCGTGCGGAGTTGAGGAGCAGGTACCCGTCGGCGGCGAGACCCCGGAACAGGTCCACCTGGTAGAGGAGGGTGACGTCCTGGACGACGAGGGCGTCGGGGGCGGCCACCGGCTCTCGGGTGCGGACGGCCACCTCGGCGATGCGGCAGAACGAGACCACCGGGGCGCCGGTGCGCTCGGAGCCGAAGCTCGGGAAGGCCTGGGCGTGGCGGCCCTCGGCGAAGGCGGCCACCGAGAGCAGCTCGGCGGCGGTCACCACGCCCTGTCCCCCCCGGCCGTGGAACCGCACCTGGAACACAGAGCCATTCGACCGCCGGCGGCACGCCGCTCACCAGGGCAGAAGGTCATCGCCCGGTCGCCGGACGGCGCTCCCGGGGCCCGGGGGTACCATCGCCGTGGGATGGCAGTTGACGTGAACGTGAGGAATGAGAGCCGGACCGATGCCTACAAGTGGTCCGCCCTCGTCAACACCACCCTCGGCATGCTCATGGCGACCATCGACGGGTCGATCATGCTCATCTCGCTGCCCGACGTCTTCCGGGGCATCCACCTCGACCCGCTCCAGCCCGGGAACACGTTCTTCCTGCTCTGGATGATCCTGGGGTTCCTCGTGGTGACGAGCGTGCTGGTCGTGAACCTGGGGCGCCTGGGCGACATGTACGGCCGGGTCCGGACCTACAACCTGGGCTTCGCCGTCTTCACCGTCTTCTCCCTGCTCCTCACCGTCACCTGGACGACGGGCCGGGCCGCCGGCTGGTTCCTCGTGATCGTCCGGGTGTTCCAGGGCGTGGGAGCGGCCATGCTCATCGCCAACTCGGCCGCCATCCTCACCGACGCCTTCCCCGAGCACCAGCGGGGCATGGCGCTCGGGATCAACAACGTGGCCGGCATCGCCGGCACGTTCATGGGCCTCGTCCTCGGGGGGGTGCTGGCCCCGGTCAACTGGCGCCTGATCTTCCTCGTCTCGGTTCCCATCGGGCTGTTCGGCACCATCTGGGCCTACCTGAAGCTCGAGGAGCGCGGGGTGCGGGTGGCCGGGCGGATCGACTGGCCGGGCAACGTGCTGTTCGCGCTGGGGCTCGTCGGCATCATGGTGGGCCTGACCTACGGGATCGAGCCCTACGGCGGCCACGCCACCGGGTGGGAGAGCCCGTTCGTCCTCGGGTCCCTGGCCGCCGGGGTGGCGCTCCTGGTCGTGTTCGTCGTCGTCGAGGGTCGGGTGCAGGACCCGATGTTCCGGTTGCGGCTGTTCCGGATCCGGGCGTTCAGCGCCGGCAGCATCTCGACCCTGCTGAGCGGCATCGCCCGCGGCGGGCTGATGTTCATGCTCATCATCTGGCTGCAGGGGGTCTGGCTGCCGCTGCACGGCTACAGCTTCGAACGGACCCCGCTGTGGGCCGGCGTGTACATGCTCCCGCTGACCGTCGGGTTCCTCGTGGCCGGACCCGCTTCGGGCTACCTGTCGGACCGCTTCGGCTCGCGCCCGTTCGCCACGGGCGGGATGGTGGGTGTGGCGCTGGCCTTCGTGCTCTTCGGCGTCCTGCCGATCGACTTCTCCTACCCGGCGTTCGCCGCGGTGCTCCTGTTCACCGGGATCTGCTTCGGCCTGTTCGCGTCGCCCAACCGGGCCGGCGTCATGAACAGCCTGCCGCCCGAGCACCGCGGCGCCGGCGGCGGCATGAACTCCACCTTTCAGAACTCGTCGCAGGTGCTGTCCATCGGGATCTTCTTCTCGCTGATGGTGGTGGGCCTGGCCGCCACCCTGCCGGCC
>JAGWNV010000098.1 GCA_028872975.1 Acidobacteriota bacterium | reverse complement strand
GGGGGCGGGCCGGACGCCCCTGCGGGCCAGGCGCACGGCGCCGTCGGCCACCAGCGCGTCCGGTTCCTCGTCCGGGACGCAGACGAGCCCGTGGTCGCTCGAGCGGGCCCCGGCGGCGTCGAAGCGCCGGAGCGTCGCCTCGAGTGCGGCGGTGAGCGACGTCAGGTCGGTGACGGCGACGCCGGTGGCCTGTTCGAGGCGGTCGGCCCAGGCGTTCCACGACGGGGGGTCGGCGAGGAGCCGGTGGGCCCCGTCGGGCCGCCAGGTGGGGACCACCCGGGCGGTGAGCCGGCCTTCGGGCTCCTCCCGGAGCCGCCGGTGGGCGGCCAGGTCGTCTGCGGGGTCGTCGGTGGTGGCCAGGAGCTCCACCCCGAAGCGACCGAGCAGGGCCCGCGTGCCGAGCTTCGGCAGCTGGGCGTTCGCCTCGTCCCAGATCTCGCGCGCCGTCCCGGGATGCAGGGCCAGGTCGATGTCGAAGACCCGGCGCAGGCCGAGGTGCCCCCAGAGGTGGAGGGGGTTGCCGGCCAGAGGCGGCATGACGGCCGCCCACGCCGAGAAGGTGTCCCAGGGGTCGGCGCCGCCGGTCACGAGGGCCTCGTCGACCCCGGCGAGGCGCATGGCGCGCCAGACGTAGTGGTCCTCGGAGAGCCACAGCTCGGTCAGCGTCTCGTAGACCCGGTCGCCGGCCACGTCGGCGGCGGCGAGGTGGCTGTGGAAGTCGACGATCGGCGCCTCACGGGCGGTGCCGTGGAACAGCACCCGGGCCGTGGGGCCCGACAGCAGGACGTCGTCGCCGAGGAACCCCGACGTGCCGTCGCCCATCAGATGCCGGCGACGCCGAAGCCGCCGTCGACCACGATCTCGGCGCCGGTGACGAAGCGTCCGGCGTCCGAAGCGAGGAGGAGCACCGCCCCCACGAGGTCGTCGGGGACACCGAGGCGCCCGAGCGGGGTGTGGTCCACGATCGCCTCGACCCTCGACTGGTCGAGCAGGGCCCGGTTCTGCTCGGCGGGGAAGAAGCCGGGGACGAGGACGTTGCACCGGATCCCGAGGGGTCCCCACTCGCGGGCCAGGTTCCTGGTGAGGTTGTGCACCGCCGCCTTGGCCATGGCGTAGGTGAAGACCTTCGACAGCGGCGCCGTCGCCGCCGTGCTCCCCACCGTGACGATGCTGGCACCCACCCCTTCCCCGGTGGCCCTCGCCACGAAGTACCGGCCGAACTCCTGGCAGGCCCGGACCACCGCCAGCTGGTCGGTGGCGACGATGCGCTCGAGCTCCTCGTCGGTGATCTCGAGGAACGGCGTCCCCGAGTTGACCCCTGCCGCGTTCACGAGCACGTCGATTCGGCCGTGCGACGCCTGCAGGCGGCCGACGAGGGCGGCCAGCTCGGCTCGCCGGGTGGCGTCGCAGCGCTCGAAGGCGACGTCGCCGTCGAGGCCGGCCAGTGCCGCGGTCGTCTCCTCGCCCTTGGCCTCGTCGCGCCCCACGGCCACGGTCCGGGCACCCGCCCCGGCGAGGGCCCCGGCGATGCGCCTCCCGAGGACGCCGGTGCCGCCGATGACGACCGCCACCCGGTCGTCGAGCCGGAAGGAGGGGGCGACGCCACCGGGCCGGTCCACCGGCCGAGTGTACCGACGCCCCTTTCCGCCCGGCGGCTACCTCTGTGGGTGGCGCGGCGGCACGCGCCTCAGCCGGCGCGCCGCTGCCACACCTCACGCGCCCGGCCCGCCACCGCCTTGGCGAGGGTCTTCCCGCTCTGTGGCACCGTGCGCAGGAAGTGGGGGTCGAGGACCCCTCCGGACCTGTCGTCGAAGATGCCGTGGGCCCCGTGGTCGGCGCCGGCGTCGAGGGCCCGGCGCAGGTTGGCGGGCCGGCTCGGCGCCACCGGCTGGTCGGTCAGCTGCGTGTCCCAGGCGCCGAGGGCCGCGTAGTGGTTGCCGACACCGGGCATGAACTGCCCGGCCAGGACGACGAGCTTGTTCCAGGAACCCACCACCTTGGACCGCCGCCCGTCGAGGGCGACCTCGACGATGGCCTTGGCCGGGACCTCGGGCTGGTAGATGGGGGGCACCGGCTGGGGATGGGTGGGGAAGTCGCTCTCGCACCAGTCGAACTGGGTGGTGTTCACCCCGGGCAGGTGCACCATCGAGAGCCGGACGTTGCTGCCCCGGTGGATCAGCTCCGCCCTGAGGGAGTCGAAGAACCCCCGGCAGGCGAACTTCGACGCGCAGTAGGCGGACTGGAGCGGGATAGAGAGGAACGCCAGGGACGAGCCGACGTTCACAATGCTGCCGCGGTCGCGCGGCAGCATCCGCTCCAGGGCCGCCCGCGTCCCCCAGACCTGGCCCAGGAAGGTGACTTCGACGGCCCGCCGGAACTCCTCGGGGTCGATCTCCCAGAAGGGGGCGAAGATCGTGGTCATGGCGTCGTTGACCCAGACGTCGATCGGGCCGAGCGCCTCCTCGGCCTCGGCCGCCGCACGGTCGACGGCGGCGTGGTCGGCCACGTCCACGGGCACGGCCAGCCCCCGGCCTCCGGCGCCCTCGACCTCCTTCACGGCGGCCTCGAGACCCGCCTCTACTCGCGCCAGCGCCGCCACGTCGAACCCGGCGCGGGCAAGGGCCACGGCGGTCGCCCGGCCCACTCCGGCGCTGGCGCCGGTCACCACCGCCACCTTCCGCATGGTTTCGGGCATGGCTGTCTCCTAGGTCGCTCGTCACCGTCCCGCTGCCGTCATGGACGTACCCACATCGGGCCCTTCGGACGCGGGGCGCGCCCGGTCGGCGCCGGCTCGCGCCGGAAGTGACGGCAACCGGCGTTGGAGGACGGGGCCCTGTCGTGCACAGGCCGGTGACGGACGTCGGCGGCGACTACCCCGGGTGGCCCGGGCGCACCCCGGCGGCGCCGGGTGCGCCCCCCGGGGCGCCGGGTCTACTGCGCCGGCCCAGTGCCCAGGGTGACCTGGACAGTGCCCGAGGAGCCGGAGCTGTTCACGTACTGCACGCTCACCGTCCGTCCCGGCTTCTCCTGGGCCATCACGTTGGTGAGCGACTGGGCGCTCGTCACTCCCTTGCCGTCGACGCCGGTGATGACGTCGCCGACGGACAGGCCCGCCTGGGAGGCCGGGCCGCCCGCCACCACCTGCTCGATGAGGGCGCCGGCGGTCGAGCCGCGCCCGCCGAAGAGGCCGCCGCCGGTGGCGTTCTGGACGGCCACCCCGAGAAAGGCCGTCGGCCCGATGTGGATCGTGCTCGAGGAGTTGCCGGCCTCGATCTGGCGGGCGATCGACACGGCCTGGTTGATGGGGATGGAGTAGCCCTGGGTGCCCGTGCCCTGGAACTGGAAGCCGCCCGAGGCGGCCGTGTCCATGCCCACGACGCGGCCGTTGGCGTCGACGAGGGGACCGCCCGAGTCACCGGCCACGATGTTGCAGTCGGACTCGATGAGACCGGTGAGCTGCTCGGAGCTGCCGTCGACCTCGTCGCTGGCGGTGATGGTCTGGTCGGTGGCCGTCACCGATCCCGCTGCGTAGCTCGGGGTGCCGCCGGCGCCGTTGGCGTTGCCCACGGCCACCACCCCCTGGCCGGTGGTCACCTTCGAGGAGTCGCCGATGGGGCAGGTCTGGAGCCCCGAGGCCCCCGTGAGCTGGATGACGGCGACGTCCTGGCTGCGGTCGTAGCCGACGACGGTGGCGTCGTAGACCTTCCCGTTGCCGATGTCGGTGGCCGAGATCTTGTTGGCGCCCTCCACGACGTGGTTGTTGGTCAGGACCTCGCCGGTCGAGGTGAGGACCATGCCCGTGCCTGCACCTTGGACGCCCTGGGCCGAGATGACGGTGTTCACGTCGACGACGCACGGGTCGATCGACGAGGCGATGGAGGCGGCGTTGGCCGGGGCGCCCGCTGCCGGCGTGGTGGGCGTCGACTGGGGGGTGAAGCTGCCGAAGTGGATGCCCGAGCCGCGGTAGAGGTCGTGGCCGACCACACCGCCGAGGAGGGCGGCGAGGAGCACCCCGACGGCCACGACGGCGGCGACGAGGCCCCGGGCCGGGGGCGAGGACGGGCCCTGGGGGAGCTGCCAGCCGTAGCCGTAGTGGCCCGTCGGGCCGTAGGGACCCGGCGGGGGGCCGCCACCCTGCCAGCCGCCCTGCGGCCAGCCGGGGCCGTGGGAGGGCTGGCCCCACTGGCCGGGGCCCCAGCCGTAGGGGGGCGGGGTCCCGGCGCCCTGGCCCCCGGTGCCGGCGTGCCATCCGGGCTGTTGCAGGGTCGGCGGCCACGAGGGTGGCAGGCCCGGGGGGGCGGCGGGGGGCTCGCCCTCGCCGGCAGCCGGGCCCACTCCCTCGGCGGGCGGGGGTGCCACGGGCTCGGTGGGCTCGTGCGGGGTGGTCGGTTCGTCCATCGGTGTCGATCCTCTCCGGGCCAGCTTCGGCGGTCCTGAGGCTTTCCTATGAACCGGCTGTGGGCGTGGGATGCCCGGCCGGCTCGTCGAGCACTCCCGGAGGGGTCGTGGCCAGGGTGGCCACGATGGCTTCGGCCAGGGCCCGGGCCGAGGCGGCGTCGAGCTCGAGGGCCAGGCGGGCCGAGGGCCCCAGCGCCGGGTTGCGGAGGTCGACGTTCACGGTGTGGAGGTCGGGGGCGTGGACGGGGTGGTCCACGTAGACGCTGGCGTCGGTGACGGCGAACCAGCTGCCGCCGCCCTTGGCGCTGCCCCGCAGGGGGAGCAGCCGGGTGGGTGGATGCACATCGGATCTCCTCTCGGGGGCCGAGGCCCCACCCACCACCTTGTCAGGACTGCAGGTGCCGGCCGAAAAAGTCCCGGATGCGGGCCCAGCCCTCGGTGGCCGCCTCCACCCGGTAGCTCGGCCGGTCGGGGGAGAAGAAGCCGTGGCCCGCCCCCTCGAAGGTGTGGAATTCGACGGTCTTCCCCGCCCCGGTGAGGAGTTTCTCGAGCTCGGCCACCTCCTCGGGGGAGGGGAACCGGTCCTCGGCGCCGAAGAGGCCGAGAAGCGGGCACGACAGGTCGCCCAGCTTTCCCCGCAGCGACGTCACCGACACCGGGGCCCCCTCGGGCGGGTCGGCCAGCACGAAGGCGCCGTAGCAGTCCACGGCGGCGTCGAGGGGGAGCGAGCAGGCGGCGAGGACCGACTGGCGCCCGCCCGAGCAGTAGCCGATGGTCGCCACCTTGCCGTTCGAGACCTCGAGCTCCCCCAGGGCGGCGACGGCGCCGGCGACGTCGCCGACCAGCCGCTCGTCGGGCACGCCGCCGGCGGCGCGCGCCGTGGCGGCGGCGTCGTCGGGGTTCGCCCCGGGCGCCTCGCGCGTGTACAGGTTGGGGCACATGGCCGGGTAGCCGTGGGCGGCGAAGCGCCTCGTGATCTCCTTTGTCGACTCGTCGTAGCCGGGCATGTGGTGGATGACCACCACCCCGCCGGCCGCAGGCCGGTCGCCGGCCACGGGTCGGGCGAGGTAGGCCTCGATGTCGTCGGCACCGTGCCCGGCGATGCGGACCGTCTCGGCTCGGATGGCGTCGGTCATGGGCGTCCTCCTGGTGGGGGCCGAGGGCGGCGCGGCGGCCCGACCATGCCCCGCCGGGACGCGCCGGCGCAATGCGCCTTGGCCCCCGGCGGGCTCAGGCCGTGGTGCTGCGGTCGGCGACCCCCACGGGGACCGCCGGCTCCAGGCCGGCCGCCTCGAGCAGCTCCTCCAGGGCACCGGGGACGTAGTCGGCCAGGCGCCGCAGGGCGGGGACCGTCTCCCGGCAGGCCATGAAGCCCCAGTCGAGGACGCCCCGGTAGCTCATGACCGTGATGTTGAGCCCGGCGCCGTCCATGACCGGCCCCAGGGGGAACCCGGACACGAGCTCGGCCCCTCCTAGGTAGAGGGGGAAGTCGGGACCGGGGACGTTCGAGATCACCAGGCTGTGGATGGGCCGGTGGCGCTCGGCCAGCCGGAACCGGGTGTAGGCCCGGGCCGCGGCCGAGAAGACGTTCGGGGTGGCGTGCTCGGCCCAGTCGAGGAGCACCTCGGCGCCGAGCGCCTTGTGCTCCTCCTTGGCCCCCTTCGTGCCTTCCCTGATGGCGAGGAGGCGCTTCACGGGGTCGTCGATGGCGCAGGGGAGGGCCACGAACATGGCCGACACCTTGTTGGCGCTCTGGACGGTCGAGTCCTGCACCGAGACGGGGACGGTGGCCACGAGGGGGTCCTCGGGCAGCTCGTCGCCGTCGAGGAGGTACCGGCGGAGGGCCCCGGTGCACACGGCGAGCACGACGTCGTTCACGGTCGTGCCACAGGTGTTCTTGACCCGCTTCACGTCGTCGAGGGAGATCGTCGAGAACTCGACGCGCCGGTGCGGGGTGACCGCCGCGTTGAGCGAGGTGCGAGGGGTGGTGAGGGGCAGCGCGGCGTGGCCCGTGGTCGATTGGCGGACGCGGCGGACGTCGAGGAAGGCCTTGCCCGTCTTCCAGGCCAGGCCCGTGATGCGCAGCGGCCGGGTGGCGCGGGCCACGACCGCCTCGGCGACGAGCCGGGCGTCGGAGGGCAGGCCGCGCTGGACCGTGGGCAGCTCCTCCGGAGCCGGCCGCGACACCGGGGCCGCCTCGAGATCGAACAGCTCGCCGAGGAGCTCGGCGCCCGACACCCCGTCGATGGTGCAGTGGTGGATCTTCGTCACCACGGCGATGCGGCCCTCGGCCAGTCCCTCGACGATGTACATCTCCCACAGGGGCTTCGAGCGGTCGAGCTGGCGGCTGCAGACGTCGCCCACGAACTCGGCCAGTTCCGCCATGCCGCCCGGCGCCGGGAGGGCGGCCCGGCGCATGTGGTAGTCGATGTCGAAGTCGGGGTCCTCCACCCAGTAGGGATGGTCGAGGCGGAAGGGCACCTGCACCAGACGGCGGCGGAACACCGGGGCCTGGACGAGCCGCTCGCCGACGAGGGCGCGGACCTTCTCGAAGCTGTAGCCGCCCGGGACCGTGGTTGGGTCGAACACCGCCGCCATCGAGACGTGCATGTGGAGGCTCGGCGTCTCCAGGTAGAGGAACGTCGCGTCCAGCCCGCTCAGTCGTTGCATGGCGTCCTGCCTTCCCCGGGGCCGCCCGCCCGGGTCCCTGTGGCGACGTGCGAATCTTGGCACCCTCCGCCAGGATGGTGCCATGGCATGGTCCTGGGCCTACCTGGGCGTCACCGTGGCGGGGGCCCTGCTGGTGCTGAACGCCTTCCGGCCCGTCCGCAACGGCCTGCTCGTCGTCCAGAGCTTCTTCGCCGGCTGGTACACGGCCGAGATGCCGGTCTGGCACGTGGTGTGGCAGGTTGCCGCCACCGCCGTCTTCGCCTACCTGGGCGCCTTCGGGGCCTGGCCGGGGTGGCTCGGCCTCGGCGTGGCCCTGGCGTCGTGGGCGGGGCTCCTCGTCCACGCCTCGATCGCCGAGCGGTCCCACGGCGTGCTCACCCAGGCCGAGGCCGAGGTGCCCATCCCCACGGCGCCGGGGATCGAACTGCCCCGCCGGGGCCAGGACACCATGTGGAGGTTCCCCCGGCTCGTCTGGCCGCTGCCCAAGCCGACGCTCGTGGCCCGCACCATCAGGAACGTCGACTACTGGGGCGACGGCCGGCACGCCCACAGGCTCGACCTCGTCGTGCGCCGGGAGGACCCGCCGAGGTCCGGCGCGCCGGTCTTCGTCTACGTGCACGGCGGGGCCTGGATGGTGGGCGACAAGCGCGAGCAGGGGTTCCCCCTCCTCTTCGAGCTGGCCCGCCGGGGATGGGTGGGCGTCACCGTCAATTACCGGCTCAGCCCCAAGGCCACCTGGCCCGACCACATCGTCGACTGCAAGCGGGCCGTCGCCTGGGTCCGCGAGCACATCGCCGAGTACGGCGGCGACCCGTCGTTCGTCGCCGTGGCCGGCGGCTCCGCCGGCGGCCATCTCGCCGCCCTGCTGGCCTTGAGCACCGGCGACGCCGACTTCCAACCCGGGTTCGAGGACGCCGACACCCACGTCGACGCCTGTGTCCCCATCTACGGCCAGTACGACATGACCTGCCACGAGGGGGGCCGGAACCTGCGCGACTGGGGCGAGCTGCGGATGTTCGAGCGGCGGATCTTCAAGACGAAGTGGGCCGAGCACCCGGAGGTGTTCCGGGCCGCCTCACCGATCTGCCGCCTCCGCCCCGACGCGCCGCCGTTTTTCGTCGTCCACGGCCGCAACGACACTCTCATCCCCGTCGAGGACGCCCGTCACTTCACCCACGAGTTGCGCAAGGTGTCCAACTCACCGGTCCTCTACGCCGAGCTGCCCTTCACCCAGCACGCCTTCGACGTGCTGCCCTCGGTCCGCAGCGCCCACATGGTGGCCGCCGTGGTGCGGTTCCTCGAGGGCGTCCGCCACCATCTCATCGGGCCCGGGGCCCTCTCGGCCAGCACG
>JAGWNV010000097.1 GCA_028872975.1 Acidobacteriota bacterium | reverse complement strand
GAGGAGCGCCCCGCCCCCCGAGCCGGCCGCCCACGGGGAGCCTCCGGTGTCCGAGGCACCCCCCGCACCTGCACCGCCGGCATCCCCGCCGCCACCGGCATCGGCGGAGGCTCCGCCGGCGGTGGCCAGCCCGGCGTCTCCTCCTGTCCCCGGTCCGTCGCCGGCGACGGCAGCTCCGGCCGCCACCGCCCCTGCGGCTCCCCCCGGAGCGGCCCCGGCGCCCGCCGGTCGGGCCGCACCGGCCGGAGGGGCAGAGACGGGGGGCCGGGGCAATCGGATCCTGTCCCCGGTCGTCCGGAAGCTCCTCGACGAGAACGGGATCGACCCGGGGGAGGTGGCCGGCACCGGCCTCGGGGGTCGGATCACCCGGGCCGACGTGCTCGGGGTAATCGACGCCCGTCGGGCCGGAGGCATCCCGGCGCCGACGACGGGGACGACGCCGGCAGCGCCGGCGAGGCCCGCTCCCGCAGCGGCGACGGCCGCCTACGACGGGGGGGGCAGAGCGGGAACCGACGAGGTCATCCCCTTCAGCAACATCCGGCGACGGACGGCCGAGCACATGGTCCGGTCCAAGGCGACCTCGGCCCACACCCTCGTGGTGGTCGAGGTGGACTACGAGAACGTGGAGCGGGTGCGGCGGGCGGAGGGGCAGGCCTTCCGGTCCGAGGAGGGGTTCTCCCTCACCTATCTCCCTTTCGTGGCCCGGGCGACGGTCGAGGCCCTTCGGGAGTGGCCGCATCTGAACGCCTCGGTGGGAGAGGACTCGCTCGTCGTCCACCACCAGGTCAACCTCGGGATCGCCGTCGACCTAGACCACGAGGGCCTGATCGTGCCCGTGGTCCCGAGGGCCGAGGAGGTCACGCTCCGGGGGATCGCCCGGCGGATCCACGAGCTGGCCGGGCGGGCCAGGACCAAGAAGCTGACTGCTGACGACATCTCGGGGGGGACCTTCTCCATCACGAATGCCGGGCCCTTCGGCACGTTCCTCACGTCGCCGATCATCAACCAGCCCCAGGTGGCGATCCTCTCGACCGACGGAGTGAAGCGGCGTCCGACCGTCGTCGTCGGCGAGGACGGCACCGAGGCCATCGCCATCCACTCCATGGGCCTGCTCTGCCTGGCCTGGGACCACCGGGCCGTGGACGGGGCCTACGCCGCCGCCTTCGTGGCCCGAGTCGGCGAGCTCCTGGCCACCCACGACTGGGCCACCGAGCTCTGAGCCGCTGAGGTGCTCCGCGTCCGGTGGCTGGGCCGGGTCCCCTACGGGGAGGCCCATGCCCTCCAGCAGGCACTCCAGTCGGGGAGCCGGGACGACTACGTCCTGCTCCTCGAGCACCCGCCCGTCTTCACCCTCGGGGTGAGGGGAGACCCGGCCCACATCCTCGTCGACCCTGCCGACGTCGGCGCCGAGGTCGTCAGGACCGACCGAGGGGGGGATGTCACCTTCCACGGGCCGGGACAGCTCGTCGTCTATCCCGTGGTGACGGTGCCCCGCGGCCACGAGTCGGGGCCGGCCCACGTGGAGGCGGTCGAGCAGGTCGCCATCGATGCCCTCGCCGACTTCGGTCTCGCCGCCGGCCGCTTGGCGGGCTATCCCGGCGTGTGGGTCGAGCCCCACGGTCCACGGCCCCGGAAGATCGCCGCCGTTGGGGTCCGGATAAGCCGTGACCGATCGCTCCACGGACTCGCCTTGAACGTCGACCCGGATCTCGGATGGTTCGACCGGATCGTCCCCTGCGGCATCACCGACAAGGCGGTGACGTCGATGGCGGCCGAAGGCTTCGAGGAGTCGATGGAGTCCGTGGTCGACGCCGTCGCCCGGGCGGCCGCCGTCTGGTGGAGCCGGGGTGGGCCCGTCGACCGCCAAGACGTCCACCACGCCCGCCGGTCACTCCCGGCGGCCATCGGCGAGGCACGGCCCGCCCCCCTCGAGGGGAGGCCGGGGAAGAGCGGGGAGTCGCCGCTACGGGTCCGGCTCCGGCAGGCCCGGGTGGACCTCGAAGCCGCCGAGGCGGTTCCCGCCCGCAAGCCGGAGTGGCTCCGGGTGCAGGCCAGGATGGGACCGGAATTCCACGCCCTCCGACGGACCCTCCGGTCCCACGGCCTGGTGACGGTCTGCGAGGAAGCCGGATGCCCGAACATCTTCGAGTGCTGGGCGGAGGGGACGGCGACGTTCATGATCAACGGGGAGCGGTGCACGAGGGCCTGCGGGTTCTGCCTCGTCGACACCCGGCACCCGGGACCGGTGGACGCCGAGGAGCCCGACCGGGTGGCGGCCGCCACCGCTCGGCTCGGACTGGCCCACGTCGTCGTGACCGGAGTGGCCCGGGACGACCTCCCCGACGGAGGAGCCGGTGCCTTCGCCGCCACCGTCGAGGCGGTGCGGCGCCGGTGCCCGGGAACGGCCGTCGAGATCCTCGTCCCCGACTGCAAAGGGAGCTCCGGCGCCCTGGAGGTCCTCTTGGGCGCCCGGCCGGACGTGTTCAACCACAACCTCGAGACCGTCGCCCGGCTGCAGCGGGCCGTCCGCCCCTCGGCCGGCTACGCCCGGAGCCTGGCGGTATTGGCCTCGGCCAAGTCGGCGGGCCTCACCGCCAAGTCGGGGCTCATCCTCGGCATGGGGGAGTCCGAGGAGGAAGTGGTCGGGGCCCTCGCCGACCTCGCCGGGGTGGGCGTCGACATCGTGACCCTCGGGCAGTACCTCCGGCCCACCGCCGCCCACGTGCCGGTGGCCCGCTGGTGGACGCCCGAAGAGTTCGGACGGCTCGCAGAGATCGGCCGGTCCATGGGGTTCGCCCACGTCCAGTCGTCACCGCTCACCCGGTCGAGCTACCACGCCCGGGGCGCCGCGGCCGCCGCCGGGAGCAGGTCGGGTGCCGCGCCCGTGGCCTTCTCGGGAACGGGGCGATGACGACGTCGACCACGGCGGCCCGGTCTGCCCGACTGGACCGGGTCCGGGAGCGGCTGGCGGAGACGGGGGTCGACGGGCTGCTGCTCTCCCACGGGGCGGATCTGCCCTGGCTCACCGGCTACCGGGCCATGCCCCTCGAGCGGCTGACCGTGCTCGTGCTGCCCCGGGAAGGGGAGGCGGTCCTCGTGGTCCCCGAGCTCGAGGCGCCCCGGGTGCCGGTGCTGCCGGCAGGCATGTCGATCCGGCCCTGGTCCGACGGGGAGGAGCCCCTCGATCTCGTCGCCGGCCTCCTCGGCGGCGATGTCTCCCGGTTGGGCGTCTCCAACCGGGCCTGGGCGGCGACCGTCCTGGGACTGCAGGAGCGGCTGCCCGACGCGGGGTTCTTCCCCGCCTCGCGGGTCACCTCGGTGCTGCGGGCGGTGAAGGACGAGGCCGAGGTGGCGGTGCTCCGAATGGCGGCAGCGGCTGCGGACCGGGTGGCGGCCGCCCTGCAGGGCGGCGACATCCGGCTGTCCGGGCGGAGCGAACGGGAGGTGTCGGCCGAGCTCTCGGCCCGGCTCCTCGCCGAAGGGCACCGGAAGGTGAACTTCGCCATCGTGGGGAGCGGGCCGAACGGGGCGAGCCCGCATCACGAGGCCGGGGACCGGGTCATCGGCAGGGGGGACGTCGTGGTCTGCGACTTCGGCGGCGAGTACGCCCTGCCGGGAGAGGACGTCGGGTACTGCTCGGACATCACGAGGACCGTCGCCGTGGGCGACCCGGGTCCGGAGGTGAGGGAGTGCTACGACGTCCTCCGGGCCGCCCAGGCCGCCGGGGTGGCGGCGGCACGGCGGGGGGTGGCCGCCGAGGGCGTCGACGGAGCCACCCGGGCCGTCATCGTCGAGGCCGGCTACGGCGAGCGGTTCGTCCACCGGACCGGTCACGGGATCGGTCTCGAGGAGCACGAGGATCCCTACTTGGTGGAGGGGAACCGGGAGCTCCTCGAACCGGGACATGCCTTCTCGGTCGAGCCCGGCATCTACTTCCCCGGCCGGTTCGGCATGCGGCTCGAGGACATCCTGGTGGTGGAGGCCGAGGGAGCCGAGGTCCTGAACCAGGCCGACCGCGGCCTCGTCGCCCTGGAGGCCTGAGGTGGATCTCGGGATCGGGGGACGGGTCGCCCTCGTGACCGCCTCGTCGGCCGGCCTGGGGCGGGCCTCGGCGGAGGCCTTGGCGGGCGAAGGGGCGAAGGTGGTCGTGAGCGCCCGGGGGCGGGCCCGTCTGGAGGAGACCGCTGAGGCCATCCGGGATGCAGGCGGGGAAGTCGTCGCCGTCGCCGCCGACGTGGCGAGCCCGGAGGCGCCCGGGGAGCTCGTGGCCGCTGCCCTCGAGGCCTTCGGCCGGCTCGACATCGTGGTGGCGAACGCCGGGGGGCCGCCGGCGGGACGGGCCCTCGAGGTCGACGACGAGGGTGTCCGGGCCGCAGTGGAGACGAACGCGCTGGCCTCGATCCGACTCGTCCGGGAAGCCCTGCCCCATATGCGGGCCCAGCGGTGGGGTCGGATCTGCTGCATCAGCTCCTACTCGGTGGTCCGCCCCCTTCCCCACCTGGCCCTGTCGAACCTGGCCCGGACGGGGCTACTGGCCTGGGCCCAGACCGCCGCCGCCGACCTGGCCGGGGAGGGGTCTGGCATCACCTTGAATCTCGTCTGCCCCGGGCCCCATGCCACCGACCGGATGGTGGAGCTCGGCGGGGGAGGCGGGGCCCCGATGGGCGATCCCGGCGACTTCGGACGGGTCGTGGCCTTCCTCTGCTCCCAGCCGGCGGCCTTCGTGAACGGCGCCGCCGTGGTGGTCGACGGGGCCCAGAGCATCTGAGCCCGGCCCTGGCCACCGGCGTCCGGGCGCCGGCGTCCGACCGGCGTCAGGCGACGAAGTACTTGGCCCGGGGGTGGTGGCAGACGAGGGCCAGGGTGGACTGCTCGGGATGGAGCTGGAAGCCCTCGCTCACCTCGACACCGATCCGATCGCCCCTCAGGAGGTCGACGACCGTGGCGTTGTCCTCGAGATTGGGGCAGGCCGGGTAGCCGAAGGAGTAGCGGCCGCCGCGGTACTGCTGGCGGAAGAGCCCGATGAGGGTGGGGCCGTCCTCGGCGGCGAATCCCCATTCCTCCCGGATGCGGCGGTGCCAGTACTCGGCCAGGGCTTCTGCCATCTCGACGCCGAGGCCGTGCAGGTGGAGGTACTCCGTGTAGCGGTTCTCGGCGAACAGCCCCGCCGTCTCCGCCGAGACGGCCGGTCCCATGGTCACGAGATGGAAGGCGGCGTAGTCGAGGTCGCCGGAGTCGAGGGGCCGGAAGAAGTCGGCGATGCAGAGCCAGGGCTCCTTGCGCTGGCGGGGAAAGGTGAATCGGGTGAGCTCCGCACGCCGGTCGTCGTCGGCCCAGATGACAAGGTCGTCCCCGTCGCCGTTGGCGGCGAAGTACCCCCAGGCGACCTGGGGCACGAGGAGGTCCTTGGCCTTCGCCTTGTCGAGCTCCTCGCGCAGGACGACGCTCACCCGGTCTTTGAACTCCTCGTCGGTCTCCCCGTTCTCTGGCCTGTAACCCCATTGGTTGCGGAAGAGAGCCGTCTTGTTCAGGTAGCCGGCCACGTCGTCGATGGCGATGCCCTTGGCGACCCTGGCACCGAGGAAGGGGGGGACGAAGACGGGGTTGTCGGTCTGGGCCTCCGGTGACCGGGAGGGGGCGTCCCCGCCGGCCTCGGCGTCGAGCTGGCTCTTGCGGGGTGGGAGCTTCCGGCCGCCGGGCTCCCGGCCGAAGGCCGTGTCGTCGGTGCCGGACCGCTTCAGGTCCATCAGCTTGTCCATGGTCCGGAGCCCTTCGAAGGCGTCCTTCCCGTAGAAGACCCGGCCTTGGTAGACCTCCCGGAGGTCCCGCTCGACGTAGGTCCGGGTGAGGGCGGCCCCGCCGAGGAGGACCGGGATCCCGGCCTTGCCCCGCTCGTTGAGCTCCTCCAGGTTCTCCCGCATGATGAGGGTGGACTTGACGAGGAGGCCGCTCATGCCGATGGCGTCGGCGCCGTGCTCCTCGGCGGCCTGGAGCATCTCGCCGATGCCGACCTTGATGCCGAGGTTGCGGACCTCGTAGCCGTTGTTGGTGAGGATGATGTCGACGAGGTTCTTGCCGATGTCGTGGACGTCACCCTTCACGGTGGCGAGGACGATCGTGCCCTTGCCGCCCTGGTCGGACTTCTCCATCTTGGGCTCGAGGTAGGAGACGGCCGTCTTCATGGCCTCGGCGGACTGGAGGACGAAGGGCAGCTGCATCTCCCCCGACGCGAAGAGCTCGCCGACGGTCTTCATCCCCTCGAGGAGCACGTCGTTCACCACCCCGAGAGGGCTGCGGCCGGCGGCGAGGGCCTCCTCGAGCTCCTCTTCGATCCCGGTGCGGTCGCCGTCGACGATCCGGCGCTGGAGCCGTTCCTCGACGGGCCAGCCGGACCGGTCCTCCTTGGCGACGGCGCCGGCGGTGACGCCCTCGAAGAGGGCCAGCAGCTCGGCGAGGGGGTCGTAGCCCTCGGCGCGGCGGTCGTAGATGAGGTCCAGGCAGACCTCCCGGACTCGGTCGTCGATCTTCGACAGGGGCAGGATCCGGGCCGCGTGGACGATGGCGGCGTCGAGGCCGGCCTCCACACACTCGTGGAGGAACATCGAGTTGAGGGCGTGGCGGGCGGCGGGGGTGAGGCCGAAGGAGACGTTGGAGAGGCCCACGATGGTGTGGACGCCCGGAAGGTCGGCCTTGATCCGCCGGATGCCCTCCAGGGTCTCGATCCCGTCGCGTCGGCCCTCCTCCATGCCTGTCGAAAGGGGGAGGACGAGGGGGTCGAAGACGAGGTCCTCGGCGAGGAGGTGGTAGCGGTCCACCGCCACCTCGCTGATGGCCCGGGCCGCCCTGAGCTTCCAGTCGGCCGTCCGGGCCTGGCCCTCGGTGTCGATGCAGGTGCAGACGACAGCGGCGCCGTACTCGCGGGCGAGGGTCAGGAAGCTGTCGAGGCGGCCGCCCGGCTCGTCGCCCTCCTCGAGGTTCACCGAGTTGAGGATGCAGCGGCCGCCGAGGCGCTGGAGGGCGGCTTCCACGACAGGCGCCTCGGTCGAGTCGATCATGAGGGCCACGCTCGCCTGGGTGGCGAACCGGGAGGCGACCTCGGCCATGTCGGCGACCCCGTCGGCGCCGGTGTAGTCGACACAGACGTCGAGGACGTGGGCGCCTTCCTTCACCTGGTCCTTGGCCATTGCCACTGTCGTGTCCCAGTCCCCGGCGAGCATGGCGTCGCGGAACTTCTTCGACCCGTTGGCGTTGGTCCGCTCGCCGACCACGAGGAACGAGGTGTCCTGGTGGAGCGAGACGGGGCCGTAGATCGAGGAGAGGCCCGGCTCGGAGACGACCTCCCTCGTGGCCGGGACGAGGTCCCGGCAACGGTCGACCACGGCCCGGAGATGGTCCGGGGTGGTCCCGCAGCATCCCCCGATCACGGTCACGCCGAGCTCGGTGACGAACCGGGCGTGGTACTCGGCGAGGTCCTCGGGGGACAGGTCGTAGTGCATGGCGCCGTGGACCACCGAGGGGAGACCCGCGTTGGGCTGTGCCGCGATCGGCGTCCGGGCTCGGGTGCTCAGGTGCCGGAGGGCCTCGCCCATCTCCGCCGGGCCGGTGGCGCAGTTGAGGCCGATGACGTCGGGCCGCATGGCTTCGAGGGCGACGAGGGCGGCGCCGATCTCGGTGCCGGGGAGCATGCGGCCCGTCAGCTCGATCGTGACCTGGACCTGGAGTGGCACCCTCCGGCCCACCGCCACCATGGCCCGCTTGCAGCCGTTGAGGGCGGCCTTGGCCTGGAGGAGGTCGTAGACGGTCTCCACGACGAGCAGGTCCACTCCGCCGGAGAGGAGGGCGGCGGCCTGTTCCTGGTAGGCGTCGCGGAGATCGGCGTAGGCGATCTGGCCGAGAGTGGGGAACTTCGTCCCCGGTCCCAGGTTCCCCGCCACCCACCGCCGGTGGCCGGACGAGGAGGCGGCGTCGGCGGCCTCCCTGGCGATCCGGGCGGCGGCCAGGTTGATCTCCTCGACCCGGTCCTCGAGGCCGTACTCGGCGAGGACGACCCGGAAGGCGCCGAATGCGTTCGTCTCGACGACGTCGACGCCGGCGTCGAGGAAGCTGCGGTGGACGGCCCCGACGACCTCGGGCCGGGTGAGACAGAGGACCTCGTTGCAACCCTCGAGGGCCGGGCCGCCGAAGTCGTCGGCGGAGAGGTCGGCCAACTGGAGGGTGGTGCCCATGGCGCCGTCGAACACCACGACCCGACGGGAGGCCGCGTCGAGATAGGCGACGCCGGGCTCCTCGAAGGCCATGGCGTCGTGGGTGAGGACCGGCGGCAGCGCGGAGCGGTCGGACACGGTCGGACCAGTCTACGGTCCACCTCCTCCTTGCCCTTCCGGGCGCTTCCGGGTGCCCGGGAGGCTCTCCTCAGCGGTCCCCT
>JAGWNV010000096.1 GCA_028872975.1 Acidobacteriota bacterium | reverse complement strand
GAGGGGCGGCGGGGCCTCGTGCGCCGCCACCGGGCCGTGAGCGTCCTCGTGGTGCTGCTGGCGCTCGTCCTCCTCGTCGCCGGCGGGGGCCTCCTCTACCAGTGGCGGTTCGCCGCCCCCCGGCAGGTGTCGGGGGCCGACGCCCTCGAGCGCCTCCGCTCGGGCGCCTCGGCCGTGGCCGATCCGGGGGCCCTGCGCCCGGCGGTGGGGGTCTACGCCTACACGGGCAGCGCCCAGGAGAAGCTCTCGTTCCCGCCCCTGTCGCACCGCGAAGGGCCCCGGTTCCCGGGGACGGTGTCCTACTCCCCCGACGGCTGCTGGACCTTCCGGCTCGACTACAGCACCCTCCACTGGCAGAGCACCACCTACTGCCCCCGGGGCGGCGACCTCGTCGAGTCGGGCCGGGCCGGGTGGTACCGGTGGTACGTCGGGGCCATCGCCGTGGCCGACACCGCCACCTTCACCTGCGTCGAGATGATCCTTCCCCGGTCCCTCACGGCCGGGGCGTCGTTCTCCTTCGCCTGCCGAGGCACCAATGTGCCCATCGACACCGGCACCGTCCTCATGAGCGGCACGAACCGCTACCTCGGTGCCGAGACCCTCCGTGTCGGCGGCACCTCGGTGGCCTGCCTCCTCTTCCGGGAGGACGCCCGGATGACGGGCGGCCAGACGGGGACGAGCACGGCCGACACCTGGGTGTCGGTGACCGACGGGCTGCCGGTCAAGGGGACCTGGAGCACGACGGTGCGCAGCCCCAGCCCCCTCGGGACCTCGACGCTCAGCGGGTCGGGACGCTTCTCCCTGGCGTCGTTGCGGCCGTCGCGCTGACGGCGCCGCGCAGCTCAGGCCGGCTCGGCACTGAGGGCGGGGGCCGTCCCGAGGAGCTCGGCCTCCGCCGCGCTCACCACGGCGCGGGCGTCGGCGTCGGGGACCGGGGTGAGGTCCCCGCGCCCGGCCCTGATCAGGGCGGCGGAGGTGACGGCGGCGGCGAGGACCAGGCCGGCGCTCAGGGCGAAGCCCGTGGTGTAGCCGTGCACGGGCGCCACCCGGGCCAGGCCGGCCAGCCGCGGGTGGGCCAGGGCGAAGGAGGTCGTGGCACTGGCCGCCACCGTGTTGAGAAGCGCCGTGCCCAGGCTGCTGCCGGCCTGCTGGGTGGTGTTCACGAGGGCGCTGGCCACGCCGGCGTCACGGGCGTCCACGCCGACGAGGGCCGTCGAGCTCATGGGGACGAAAGTCGTGCCCATGCCCAGGCTGACGACGAGCTCGGCGGGGAGGACGAGGGCGAGGTAGGAGCTGTCGACGTGGATCCGGCTGAAGAGCGCCAGGCCCACCGCCGCCACCGTGAGGCCCCCCACCATGAGCGTCCGGGGCCCGACCCGGGGCAGGAGGCGGCTCGACACGGTGGCGCCGGTCACGATCCCGGCCGAGAAGGGCAGGAAGGCGAACCCGGTGCGCACGACCGAGTAGTGGAGCGTCCCCTGGAAGAAGTAGGTGAGGAAGAGGAAGGTCCCGAGCATGGCGCAGCCCACGAGCAGCGAGGTGAGGAACGAGCCGGCCCGGTTGCGGTCGAGGACGACCCGCATGGGGAACAGCGGATGGGCCGAGCGCAGCTCGACCGCCACGAAGGTGACGAGGCCGGCCACGGCCGCCGAGAGGAGGGCCAGGGTGATCGGCGAGGACCAGCCGTCGGTGCCCGCCGTCGAGAACCCGTAGACGAGCATGAAGAGCGCGGCGGTGACGGTGGTGGCACCGAGGAGGTCGTAGCCGCCGGTGGCCGGGCTCCGGCTCTCGCGCACCACCCGCCGGGCGGCGAGGGCGGCGAAGGCGGCGATGGGGACGTTGATGAGCAGCGTCCAGCGCCAGGAGGCGAACTGGGTGAGCGTGCCGCCCAGGATGAGCCCCACGGCGGCCCCGCCGCCGGCGATGGCGCCGTAGACGCCGAAGGCCCGGGCCCGCTCCTTGGGCTCGGTGAAGGTGGTGCTGATGAGCGACAGGGCGGCGGGGGCCATGACGGCCGCGAAGGCGCCCTGGAGGACCCGGGCGCCGTAGAGCATGGCCGGGTCCTGGGCCAGGCCGCCGAGGGCGGAGGAGGCGGCGAAGCCGAGCAGCCCGACCACGAACATGCGGCGCCGTCCCAGGTAGTCGGCGATCCGGCCCCCGAGGAGCAGGAGGGTGCCGAAGGCGAGGGTGTAGCAGGTCACCACCCACTGGCGGTCGGCGACAGAGATGTGCAGCGCCCGCTGCGCCGAGGGCAGGGCCACGATCACCACCGAGGCGTCGAGGACCACCATGAGCTGGGCCAGGGCGATGACGGCCAGGGCCCGGAACCGCTTGGGGTCGGCCCCGGGGGCGGTGGGCTCGGGTGCCGGGAGGACGTCGGTGGTGGGCATGGGGGCTCCTGGAGAATCGCTGGATCCGGGGGCACCTGCTCCGTATAATCGGAACAGTGGCTCCGCTTAGGAGCACTATACGGAACGATCGTTCCGGTTGTCAACGCCTTCCTCGAGGGGAGCCGTGGCCAGGTCTGACGTGACGGAGGCGCCGGAGGTGGCGCAGGGGGAGGCCGGCTGCCGGCCGCTGCGGGCCGACGCCGAGCGCAACCGCCGGCGCATCCTCGAGGCGGCCGAGGCCACCTTCGCCACCGAGGGGATCTCGGCCCCCGTCGACGTGGTGGCCGAACGGGCCGGTGTGGGGGTGGGGACCCTCTACCGGCACTTCCCCACCAAGGAGGCCCTCTTCGAGGCCATCGTGCTCCACAAGCTCGACGAGCTCGAGGCCGCCGTGACGGTCGACGAGACGGCCGACCCGACCGAGTCCTTCTTCTCCTTCCTCGTGCAGATGGCCGACGAGGCGTCGCTCAAGCACGACATCTTCGACGCCCTGGCCGCCGCCGGCATCGACTTCAAGTCCCGCTGCGGCGACCGGGTCCAGGCCGTGAAGACCGCCCTCGACGGCCTGCGCCGGCGGGCCGTGGAGGCGGGCGGGGTGCGCCCCGACGTCACCACCGACCAGATCATGGGGCTCGTGATCGGTGCCGTCCGGGGGATGCAGGACCCGGCCATGACCGACGACGAGCGCCGGCGGATGGTGGCCATCGTCTGCGACGGACTGCGGGCCCGGCACTGACCACCGGCGCCGGCGCCTGGGCGCCCTATCGGTCGGGCCAGTCCTTGTCGAACCACCGCCGGATCCGGCTGGTGCCGAATGCCGACTTCTCGGCGGCGATGGCCTCCGAGGGGCCCTCCAAGAACCCGGTCGGGGCGCTCCCGCTCCGGAAGGTCACGTCCACCTTCGCCACCTGCTCGAGCCCGAACTCGAGGTAGCAGACCCCCCGGCCCTGGTATCCCGGGCCGCCGCCGTCCCCGGCGTGGCGCGCGGCGAGGAGGCCGGCCACCGCCGCTGCTTGGCCCTCGGAGAACACCCCTGCCTTGGGTGTCCCGACACTCGCGACATCGCCGAGGGCGTAGACGTCGGGGAAACGGGTCTCGAGGGTGTGGGGGTCCACCGGCACCCATCCGTCGCTGGTGAGCCCGGACTCCTCCACCACCTTGGGTGCCCGGTGCCGGGGCACCCCGAGAAAGAGGTCGAAGGCCATCTCGTCGCCGTCGGCGAAGACGGCGACCTTCTCCTCCGGGTCCAGCCTGCTGACGAGCCGGTCAGGATGCCAGGTGATCCCCCGCTCGGCGAAGGCCTGCAAAAGGGCGGCCGAGGCGTCCGGCGACGGCGGGATTGGCGCGGGAAGCGGCATCACGAGGGCGATCGAGGAGCCCTCCCGTAGACCCCGGTCGGACAGGTAGTCGTGGAGGAGCAGGGCGGTCTCGCTCGGGGCCGGTGGGCACTTGAACGGTGTCGACGTCACCCCCACCACGACCCGGCCCCCGGGGAACGCCGCCAGCACGTCGCGCAACGCGAAGGCGCCCTCGGGCGTGTAGAACTCGTGGCCCCCCTCGAGGAGGCCCGGAGTGGCCGATGGGTCGACGTCGGCGCCGAGGGCCACCACGAGGACGTCGCCCTCGAATGTTCCCGCATCGGTCTCCACGACCTTGGCCACGGGGTCGATGGCCTCGATCTCGGCCCGAACGAATCGCACACCCGGCTTGGCGAGGTCTCGATAGGGGTGGAAGACGGTGGCGCGGGTCTGCTTCCCGAACAGGACGTCGAGCTTCGAGAACCCGAAGACGAACCCCTCGGACCGGTCGATCAACACCACCTCGACGCCGGCGCCGAGCCGCTCCGACAAACCCGCCGAGAGCTCGAGCCCCCCGAACCCCGCCCCCAGCACCACCACTCGCATCGGAGCAGACGTTAGCGACCGCCGACCGCTCGTACCCGAACCCGGCGTGCACCCGAGACCTCTCCCCACAGACTGCCGTCGCGTCCTGTCGCAGGAGCATCACGAGGATCGACCATTCGCGTGGACCAACTCACGATGTCCGTGATCGGCACGGTCCGGGGCGGCCGACTTGACGTCGCGGACGACCGCCGGGACGCCGTCGAGGCGGTGGTCGAGCTCGACCCCGACGTCGTCGAGGCCGACGCCACGCTCGGCCTGGACGGCTTCTCGCACCTCGAGGTGGTCTACGTCTTCGACCGTGTCGACGAGGGGGCCGTCTGCCGGGGGTTACGGCGTCCCCGGGGCAGGCCGGACTGGCCCCAGGTCGGGATCCTCGCCCAAAGGGCCAAGGACCGGCCCAACCGGATCGGCGTCGCCACCTGCCTGCTCCTCGGCGTGGACGGCCTGCGCCTCTCGGTCCGGGGTCTCGACGCTGTGGACGGCACACCCGTCCTCGACGTGAAGCCGTACATGACGGGCTTCGCGCCCCGCCAGGCGGTCAGGGCGCCGGACTGGGCCACCGAGCTGATGGATCACTACTGGCAGTAAGCGCGTGACCGCGTGGGGACGTTCGGCCCTACGAGTGTCACTCGGCGCGTCCTACCGTGGACGTGGAGGCAGGGAGCCTCCGGGGGCCGGGGCTACGAGCCGTCGGACGAAATGTGGTCGCCTGCCCGAGCGGTGAGCCAATGGCGAAACCGACGCCCCTCTGAGCATGGTCAGGGGGTGCGCGATGAAGCATCCATGGCTCACGGTGGGAGCGGCCGGCGCCCTCCTTGCGCTGGGACTGGGACCCTTCGGGGTCTCGGTGGCCGGTGCGGCGGGAAAGCCACACTCCGACCAGGTCATCACCGTCCACAAGACCGACGCCAAGACCGGTGCACCGCTGGCGGGCGCCGTGTTCACGCTCTACCGGTGGCACGGCTCGCCCGACCTGTCGAGCGTCGTGTCCACGGCGACGAGCGACAGCGGCGGGCATGCCGTCTTCAGCCTCGAAGGACACCACAACTACTGGGTCGTCGAGACGGCGGCGCCGTCCGGGTACACGCTGCCGACGTCGGGAGGGGTGCTCGTGAAGACGTCGCACTCCACCAACGGCAAGGGGCAGGACGACCAGGCCAACGTGAAGGAGAAGGAGACCGTCGCCTTCGTCGACACGGCGAAGTCGTCGCCGCCCGACATCCCGCCCAACGGCGGCTCGACCACGACGACCACCACCCCGGTGGCGCCCACGAGCCCGCCGACGGGATCGACCGGCGGGACGGGCTCCAGCCCGGCTCCGGGCGGTGCGGTGCCGGGGAGCACCACCGTCCACACCGGGATGGCCTGGGCCGGGTCGACGCCGTACGCCCTCGGAGTGGGGGCCCTCGGGACGTCGCTCCTCGGCACGGGCCTCGTGCTCCGGCGCCGTCACCTGCACCAGATGACGTCGTAGGCGACACCGGCCACCAGGACAGGTGGGACAGCCGCCCGCCAGGTGCGGGCGGCTGTCGCGTCGGCCTGGCACAATCCTGGGCCTGCGCCTCCGGGGCCATGAGAGGTGGCCCCGCCGGCGGCCCAGCGGCCCCGGCGCGCCGAAAGGACACCGACCGATGGCAATGCCGACCGGCATCGGGATCGTCGACACCATGATCGGGTTCCCGACCCCCGACACCGACGAGCTCTACCGCTCCATCAGGCGCCAGACCAAGGACGAAGAGTCGCGCCGGGACTTCCGGTTCCCCGTCGAGTACATGTTCAAGGACATTCCCGACGAGAAGTACCTCGACAGCGGCGACCCCGTCGCCGTCACGCTCCGGGAGATGGACCGCTGGGGCGTCGAGCGGGGCATGATCGGCGTGGGAGGGGGCCCCGTCGGCGGGATCGGGGTGCGGGCCGTCGAGCAGCATCCCGACCGCTTCATCCCCTCGGTGGCCGCCGACCCCAACCGCGGCATGAAGGACGTGGTCTTCATCCAGAAGGCCTACGAGAAGTGGGGCATCAGGGCCGTCGGGCTCTTCCCGGCCGGGACCTTCCCCCAGGTGGCCATCAACGGGAAGCAGATGTACCCCATCTACGCCAAGTGCGCCGAGCTCGGGATCGCCGTGTTCTGCTGTGCCGGCATCGCCGGGCCCCGGCTCAAGTCGGGCGTCCAGCACGTGGAGCACATCGACGAGGTTATGTTCGACTTCCCCGAGCTCGTCTTCGTGACCCGCCACGGGTGCGAACCGTGGACGGCCCTGGCCGTGAAGCTCATGCTCAAGTGGCCCAACCTCTACTACTCCACGAGCGCCTTCGCCCCCCGGTACTACCCGGCCGACATCGTCGACTACGCCAACACGAGGGGTGCCGAGAAGATCATCTACGCCGGCTACTTCCCCATGGGCCTCTCCCTCGAGCGGGTCATGACCGAGATGCCCGGGGTGCCCTTCAAGGACGAGGTCTGGCCGAAGTTCCTCCGCGACAACGCCCTGCGGGTCCTCGGTCTCTAGCCGGCGTCGTCGCCGGGCCGCGCCGCACGTGCCGACATCGGCGCCCGAGCGACGTCCCTGCTGACGGCACCCGGTTTGTGCCCCTCGACCCCCTCGGCGATGCTGCCCCGATGCGCCGGTTCGCCCCCCTGCTCCTGTTCGGCGCCCTGGCCGCGGCCTGCTCGGTCACCCCGACCCGAGCCGTCCGCACCACCACCTCCACGACGGCTGCCGCCCCTGGGGACCGGTCGTCGCCCATCGCCCGGTACCTGTCGACCCCGCTCACCGCGCCCGGGCTCCAGCCGGGCTCGGACCCGAGCGTCCTGCCCGCCCCCGTCCTCATCGCCGATCGCACCCACCCCCGGCTCCTCATCGTGGACCAGAAGGGCCAGATCGTCTGGGAGTTCCCCCGGCCGGGGGACCTCGGGCCCGGCCAGAGCTTCCTCGTCCCCGACGACGCCTTCTTCACCCAGGACGGCAAGCAGATCGTCGCCACCGAAGAGGACGACTACGTCATCACCGTCGTGGACGTGGCCACCCACCGGATCGTCTACCGCTACGGCGCCCCCGGGACGCCGGGGTCTGGCCCCGACCAGCTCTACAACCCCGACGACGCCATGCAGCTCCCCGACGGGGAGCTCATCACCGCCGACATCAAGAACTGCCGCCTGCTCCTGATCGGTCCCGGCGCCCACGCCCCGGCTCGGGTCTTCGGCCAGACGACGAACGCCTGCGTGCACGCCCCGCCGTCGCGCTGGGGGAGCCCCAACGGGGCCTTCCCCATGGCCGACGGCCACTACGTGGTCACCGAGATCAACGGGGACTGGGTGGACGAGCTCGGCCTCGACGGCACCGTCTCGCGCTCGGCCCATCCCCCCGGCGTCTTCTACCCCTCCGACACCAACGAGGTGAGCCCGGGGGTGCTCGTCACCGTCGACTACTCGAACCCCGGGAGGCTCGAGACCTTCGACTGGTCGGGTCGGCTCCTCTGGCGCTACCAGCCCCTGCCCGGAGACGCCCAGCTGAACCAGCCCTCCCTGGCCGTCCCCCTCCCCAACGGCGACTTCCTCATGAACGACGACTACAACCACCGCGTCGTCGTCGTCGACCCCAGGACCGACCGCATCGTCTGGCAGTACGGCTTCACGGGGAGGGCCGGGGCGGCGCCCGGGTACCTCGACAAGCCCGACGGGGTCGACCTGGCCCCGCCCTATTCGTTCGTGATCACCAGGGCGCCGACCATGGGCCGGCCCAGCCCCCACGACACCGTCGTGCCCTGACCTCGGCATTCTCCGCAAGGCGGCCCCGCTCCCACGGTTCCCTGGATGGGCCCGGCCACCGGCCGGGCAGCACCTCGAGAGCGGGAAGGAGCCCCCGTGCGCCCACTGGTCCCGACCCGGCGCGTCCTCGCCGTCCTCGGCCTCGCCATGGCGGCGGCCCCCGGTGTCGCCTCGGCGGCCGCTGCGGCACCCCTCCCCGAGGCGCCGCCGGGTGCGCTGATCGGCCCCTCGGCCTCTCCGGCCGCACCCGTCGCCGGCGCCGTGGCCGGCGTGCCGGTACTCGGCCCCGCCGTGGGGTCGGTCCTGGGCGGCCCCCGGGCATCGGCTGCCGCCCCGGCGCCCCAGCCGGCGCCGGCCCGCGTGGCCTCGGCCTC
>JAGWNV010000095.1 GCA_028872975.1 Acidobacteriota bacterium | reverse complement strand
GGGGTCGGGGCTGCTCAGCGAGGGGGCCGCCTTCTTCGGGGGTTCGGCCGGCAAGGCCTTCGGCCAGCTCAACGCCTCCGACGACGCCGACCTGCTCAGCGCCAACTCGTCGGTGCTCACCGACCTGTCCAAGCTCGGGCCGGCCGGCACGAAGTTCACCCACGACTTCTTCCTCCCCGGGACCCTCATCACCTTTCCCCAGGCCGCCGTGCAGGCCGTCGCCGGGGTGAAAGGGGTCCGGTCCGCCGTGCCGACCCTGTCGATGGAGGCCGAGCACGAGACGGGGACGGTGCCCACCATCACCGCCACGGTGACGAGTCCGAGCCAGACCATCAGCACGCTCCAGAAGGTCCCGCCGCTCACCGCCGCCGAGGGCAGCCAGATCCTCCACTGCCTCACCTCCAACCCCACCTTCTTGCAGCTGCTCTCGAGCGGCGGCAGCGGCGGCGCCCAGAGCATCCTGTCCAACGGCTCGTTCACGACGTTGCTCGAGCAGTGCCTGCCCCCGAGCTACCAGCAGTTCGTGAGCCAGGTCGTGGTGCCGGCCATCACCATCAACCAGGTCGTGAACCCGCCCAGCACCGACACCCAGACGAGCAGCTACTCGGTGGCCGGCATCGATCCCTCGAAGCCGGACGTGGGCCTCGTGACCAAGTCGCAGCTGGTGTCGGGGAGCTGGTTCGGCTCGAACCCCGCCGACGAGCTCCTCGTGAGCTCGGCCTATGCCAACTCGAAGTCGATCAAGGTCGGCCAGCACATGACGATCGACGGCGCCGGCTTCACCGTGGCCGGACTGGTGAACCCCACCGTGACCGGGTCGACCGCGGATCTCTACTTCGACCTCTCCACCCTCCAGTCGCTGTCCTCGAGCCCGGCGCGGGTCAACGAGGTGCTCGTGGGCGTGTCGAGCTCGTCGCAGGTGGGCGCCGTCGCCAAGCGCATCCGCCAGCTCCTCCCCGGTGCCCAGGTCCTCACCGACAGTTCCCTCGACAGCACGGTGACGGGGAGCATCGCCAACGCCCACACCCTGGCCTCGCGCTTCGGTGGCGCCGTGGCCGTCATCATCCTCCTGGCCGCCTTCGCCATCGCCGCCCTGCTCACCCTGTCCAGCGTGGCCAAGCGGGTCAGGGAGATCGGGACCCTTCGGGCCCTGGGGTGGTCCCGGGGCCGGGTGGTGCGCCAGATCGTGGTGGAGACCCTGGGGATCGGGGTGCTCGGGGCCGTGCTGGGCCTCGCCCTCGGAGTGGGCGTGTGCGCCGTCATCGGCGCCTTCGGCCCGAGCCTCAGCGCCACCTCCTCGGCCAACGCCCTCGGCGCGTCGGCCGCCAGCGTCCTGTTCCACTCCGCCACGCGCAGCACCACCCAGGTGAGCATCCCGCTGTCGGCCCCCATCCACGGCGCCACGATCCTCCTCGGCGTGGCCTTCGCCGTGGTCGGGGGACTCGTGGCGGGCATGGCGGGCGGGTGGCGGGCCTCGCGCCTGTCGCCGGCGACGGCCTTGGCGGACCTGGGATGAGCGACCACGCCCGCAGCGCCGAGGGCCCCCTCTACGCCCTGGCCGGCGTCGAGCGGCGCTACGAGCGCGGCGGGGTACAGGTGCTCGCCGTCCACGACGTGGACCTCGAGATCCGCCGCGGCGAGTTCGTCTCGGTCGAGGGGCCGAGCGGGTCGGGCAAGACCACCCTGCTCCAGCTGCTCGGCGCGCTCGACTCCCCGACGGCGGGATCGGTGTCCTTCGACGGCATGGAGCTGGGCAGGGCCAGCGACCGGACGCTGACCGGCATCCGGGCCCGCCACATCGGCTTCGTGTTCCAGCAGTTCAACCTCATCCCCACCCTGACGGCGGCGGAGAACGTGGCCATGGCCATGATGCCCGTCGACACCGGTGGCGAGGAGCGTCACGCCCGGGCCGTGGAGCTCCTCGAGCAGGTCGGCCTCGGGGCGCGGCTCGACCACCTGCCGTCGCGGCTGTCGGGTGGCGAGCAGCAACGGGTGGCCGTGGCCCGGGCGCTGGCCAACCGGCCCAGCGTCATCGTGGCCGACGAGCCCACCGGCAACCTCGACACCCGCAACGCCAACGAGGTCATGGCCCTCATCGGCCGGCTGCAGGCCGAGACCGACGTCACCGTCGTCGTCGCCACCCACGATCCCGAGGTCGCCCGCCAGTCCCGCCGGCGTGTGCAGATGCGCGACGGCGCCGTGGTGGACGACCGGGAGGCGTAGGATGGACCGCTCGGCGCACGCCACAGGCAGGGGTCGCCAGGGGGGACCGGGGGCGTTCCGATGACCGACATCAGTCAGTCACAGCACCTGTGGGGTGAGACGGTCGCGCCGCCGGTGGCCGTCCTCGAGCGGCCGCTCGTGGCCCGGCCCCAGGCCCAGACACCCCCACCGCCGGCCGCCGAGCTCGGGTGGCTGAACGTCGCCGCCCTCGTGCTCGGCGGGATCGGCCTCGTGCTGGTCTGGGTCACCCTGGGCAAGCTGCTGCACGCCCGAGGGGTGCACACCGGGCCGGGCGAGGTCTTCGCCGGGGGGCTGCTCGTGGCCGTGGTCCTGAGCGGCTGGCGGGCCTCCACCGGCAGCCGCGCCGCCGGCTGGCTGCTCGCCCTGGTGTGGAGCGGCCTGGTGGGGGTGTGCAGCTTCGAGGTCATGCACGTCGTGTCGGCCCCGGCCCTGTCGGTGAAGCGGACCTTCGGCGTGGGGCTGGGTCTCGAGATCGACCTGGCGGCGGCCGTGATCGGGACGGTGGCCACCTTGGTGGACGCCGGCCGCGTCGGGCGCCGGCTGCCCGGGTCCCCCCGGCGGGTCCTCGGGCCGGCCCTCGCCGCCGGGCTCCTCGGCGTCGTGGCCCTGGCCTCGGGCGCCGGCGGTGCAACGCTCGGCAGGCGTGCCGCCGGGCTGCCCATCACCCCTCCGGCACCCCACCACCACCACCGTCACGGGGTGGTGAGCGGCCTGGGCGCCGTGATCCCGGCCACCACGGCGCCGCCGTCCAACACCGGCAGCACGGGGGGCACCGGCAGCACCGGCAGCACCGGCAGCACCGGGACCACGGGCAGCACCGGGACCACGGGCAGCACGGGGACGACCGGGAACACCGGGAACACCGGGGCGGCCGTCACGGCGGCGTCGGGCGGCCGCCACCACCGGCCCCGACGGCACAGGCCGGGCTCGGGCGCCCACCGCAGGCATGGGCACGGTCGCCGCCACCGGCGGCGCTGAGGCGCCGCCGGAGCCTCGCCCGAGGCCTGATCCTCTCCGGCGGCGCGCCGGCCTCGAGCTGGCGCGTCGGTGGCTCGAGCGAGGAGTCGCCTGGGTCGCCGTGGCCGCCGCCTTCGGCTGGGGGCTCTGGCAGTGGCGCCCGGCGCTCCTCGCCGTGCCTTTCCTCGACGACAATTCCGTCCACGAGCAGATGGTCCGCTTCGCCGCCGGCCGCCTGGCGGCGGGGCACTCGCCGTACACGAGCTGGTTCCCCTATCTGGGACTGGGCTCGCCGCAGTTCCTCCACTACCAGGGCCTCGGCGCCACCCTGGCCGGCGCCGTCGGCACCGGCGTCGGCGGGGACACGGCGTTCCGCTGGGCGCTGTACCTGCTGCTGGCCGGCTGGCCCCTCGTCGTCTACCTCTCGGCCCGGCTGTGCTCGCTCGGTCGCCCCGCAGCGGCCGCCGCCGCCGTCATGGCCCCCCTCCTGGCCAGCGCCACCGGCGTGGGGTACGAGCCCAAGGCGTATGTCTGGATCGGCTGGGGGGTGTGGACCCAGCTGTGTGCCTCGTGGGCCCTTCCCCTCGCCTGGGCGTGCACCTGGCGGGCGCTCTCGTCGCGCCGGGCCCTGGTTCCGGCTGTCGTCTTCACGGCGCTCACGGTGGCGCTGCACTTCGAGACCGGGTATCTGGCTATCGGAGGCGTGGCCGTCATCGGCCTCTTCGGCCCGGGCCGGCCGGCCGCCCGGCTCCGGCGGGCGGCCCTCGTGCTGGGCGGGACCTTCCTGGCCGCCGCCTGGGTGATCCTGCCCCTGCTCGTCTCGGCCCCGTGGGCGGCGCGCAACCAGGTCCTGGCCGGCACCCCCCTCGAGAACGGCTACGGGGCGCGCCAGGTGCTCACCTGGCTCGTGACCGGACGGCTCTACGACGCCGGGCGCCTCCCCGTCGTCACCGTGCTCGTGGGCGTCGGCGTCGTGGCCGCCGTGGTGCGGTGGCGACGCCACGCCGCCGGCCGGGTGCTCCTCGCCCTGTGGGCGCTCGGCCTGGTCCTCTCCTTCGGACGGACGACCTTCGGTCGGTTGACCGACCTCGTCCCCGGCGGCGGCGACGTCTTCTTCCGCCGCTTCGGGATGGCTGCGGACCTGTCCGGACTGCTCCTCGCCGGCCTGGGCGCCGTGGTGGTGGCCCGGGGTGTCGCAACCTGGGCCCGTCGGGCCTGGCCCCGCCTCGGGACAGGCCCGTGGCGGACCCCGGCGGCGGCCGGATCGGTGGCACTCGTGGCGATGGTGGCGCTCGTCCCCCTGCTGGCCCAGATGGACGCCTATGCCGGCCAGAACCGCCGGGCCGTCTCCGATCAACGGGCCTACCGTCTCGAGGTGGCGGAGATGGGACGTCTCGTCGGCTACGTCCGGGCGCACGGGGGCGGCCGGGTCTACGCCGGCATGCCGTCGAACTGGGGGGCCACCTTCGGCGTCGGCCAGGTCCCGGTGTTCAAGTACCTCGAGAGCCTGGACGTGGACGAGGTCGGCTACACCTTGCGCACCGCGTCGCTCATGACCGACCCCGAGTTCTATTTCGACGAGCACAACGTGGGGGACTACGCCCTCTTCGGCATCCGCTACCTCGTCCTGCCGTCCTGGGAACCGGACCCGGTGGCGGCCACACCGGTCCTCGTGGCCGGGCCCTACCGGCTCCTGGTCCTCCCCGCCGACGGCTATGTCCGGGTGGTGGACACCGTGGGCGTGCTGTCCGCCGACCGCACCGACGTGGGGAGACGGTCGGTGCCGTACCTCCGCTCGACGGGCCCCGGCCAGGGCCGATACCTCACCGTCGAGTGGGCGGGCACGCCGGCGGCGAGGCCGTCCGCGCCCGGCGGCGTGCCGGCGGGTCCGGCCGGGCGCGTGGCGGCCGTCCACGACGAGCTGGCCGACGGCAGCGTGACGGCCACGGTGGTGGCGCAGCGGGCCGCTGTGGTGGTGCTGAGCGCCTCCTACGACCCGGGGTGGGTCGCCACCGTGGACGGCCGCCAGGTGGCGACCGAGATGCTGGCCCCGGCCCTCGTGGGCGTCGCCGTCGGACCCGGCCGGCACACGGTCGGCTTCGCGTACCGGGGATACGGCGGCTACCCGTGGTTGTGGGCGCTGGCGGCGCTCACGATCCTCGCCCTCGTGGTGGTCGGGCGGCGGGAGGCGCCACGTCGGCGAGGCGCACCGACCGCGATGGACGACCCCTCGTCATGATTGGACGGACGACGACCCCTCGTCAGAATTGACGGTCACTGGGCCGTGGTGGCGCGTCGAGCGGTCAACGGCTGTTACGGGTGGGGCGGGAGTGGGGAGGGACTCCGGGAGTTGCCGAGTCCGGGGCGTGCTCCGCCTCCCGGGCGGGCCAGATCGGGTGCAGAGCCACGTCAAGGCAGCGCTCTACGTGGTCTCCGCACATTCGGCGGGAGGCCGGCCGGCGGTGGGCGGGCCCTGTCCGGCAGCAAACGTCCACCAATATTGACGGTGTTTTCGGCGTGGTCGCCCTCTTAGTATTCGTGCCAGATCAAGGTGCAATCGGGCGACGGGGGGGACTTGCGGTGAAGCGGTTTGGATTGAGCGTCCTGGCGACGATCACGATGGCGGGGCTCATCGGCCTGGCCGGCCAGGCGGCGGGGGCGCAGCCCACGAGCAAGGCCGGGCCGAAGGTGACGACGTTCGTCGGCCGGTACGTGGTGCGCGGCCTGGGCAAGGGGAAGAACTTCAGCCTGGCCAGCTGCACGAGCGACAGCACGGTGGCCTGCCAGGTCGATCCCAACCACAACCCGCGCAACGCCGCCGAGCTGTGGTGCCTGTCGCCCACGGCGCCGAGTTCGAATGTGACGGCGGCCTACAACCCCACGGGGAACCGGCCCGCCATCAACCCGTCGACGCTGGCGGTCACCTGCAAGACCCCGAAGACCCTCAACGTCACGATGGTGAACGGACAGGGTGTGGCGTCCTTCCCGGCGGTGAAGGGCCACAACGTACCGTCCTTCACCATGAATTCCACGTGCTCGACCACCCTCCCCCTGGGGGTCTCGTGTACCACGTCGGGCGAGGCGGTCTTCATCTCCTGCCAGGTGAACGTCTACTTCTACGGGCTCCCGGCATCGGGGACGGCGACCGTCACCATCAACAGTGGCCCGTCGGTCATCGACGGGCAGTCGATCACCTTCCCCTTCCAGTGCAGGCTCTGAGTCCGGTCTGACACAAGGTGGGGGCTCGATGGGAGCCCCCACCTGGCTGCTGTGGCCGTGACGGCGCAGTCGTAGAATCGTCCCGGTGTCTGTTCCTCCGAAGCTGGCCCTGCCCCTTGTGCTCGTGACCGCGGTCCTGTGCGCCGGGGGATGCGGGTCCGGTCCGGCTTCGACGGGCTCGCACGACACGACCACGTCGGCGGGCGCCGGCCCGACGACGGCGGTCACGTCGGGCGCCACGACGGCGGCGAGCCGGTCGGGATCCCCTCCGACGTCGCGGCCCAAGGTGGAGCTGGACACGCTCCATCTGCTCCTGACCACGGCCACCAGCGCGGCCGGCACCAACTTCGAGGCGACCTACAAGCTGTCGAGCAACTCGACCATGGTCACCTACGCCCAGGAGGGCTCGTCGAGCTCGCTCTCCACCGGGACGGCGACGTACTTCGCCAGCGGCCCGTCGCACACGGTGTGCACGGTCGGGTCGCCTCCGACCTGCTACACGGGCGCCAAGCCCCTCACCGGGGTGCTGGCCGTGATCATCCCCGCCCAGGCGGCCGCCGCCTTCCGTGCCCTCGTGGCGAACAACGTCCCGGTCACCTTGACCTCGGAGACCCGTGGGGGGGCGATGTCGTCGTGCATCGCCTATGAGGACCAGGGGATCCCGGTGAAGTACTGCCTCGACTCCCAGGGCTACCTCACCTTCGTCAAGGTCCCGGGAGGCAGCTTCGTCCGGACGTCGTTCTCGACGCAGGTGACCACGGCGCTGTCGCCTCCGGCCGGGGCCACGTACCAGCCCGCTCCGGCAGGAACCTGAGTCGCGACATCACATCGAGCGGGCGACGGGAATCGAACCCGCATGACCAGCTTGGAAGGCTGGGACTCTGCCATTGAGCTACGCCCGCGGGCGGGGCGAGGATATCGGACCGGTCCGGGTCGGGCGCCCCGGGGTTTGCCGGCGGGGAGTGGGTGACACACCACCGAGCGTGTCGAGGGGCCCGGCGACACGATCGGGGCATCCGGTGCCGGCGGGACAAATAGTGAAAAGTGAGCATGGCCAAGGGTCAGCACCGCGGCCGAAGCTGTAGGGGCCGCGTGCCGGCCTGTGCCGGTCGCGGCTCCGGGTGCGTGTGACGCGCCCGGACGGGGGGACAGCACGACGGTACGTGGGGGGCGGTGGCCGGTGGGTAGGAGGCTCAAGGGGGGAGCGGCGCTGCTCGTTCTCGGCCTCGGCGCGCTCGGCTCCGCCCTGGTGATCGCACCGGGGACGGCGTCGGCGGGCACCCCGATCCCGCCCCCCACCGGTGCCGTCGTGGTGGGCGTCGCCGGCACCTACTGCCCCTCGCCGGCGTACTCGACCATCCAGAGCGCCATCAACGCCGTGAGCGCCGGCGCCACCATCTACGTCTGCTCCGGCACCTACGGCGAGAGCCTGACCATCGACAAGCCCGTCACCCTCGACGGAGCCCAGTACAGCGTCGACGCCCGGAGTCGTGACGGCACCAACGAGACGGTGATCGACGCCAGCGCCGGCATCGTCTACGGCGCCGGCGCCACCGGCGGGACCCTGAGCGGGTTCACCCTCACCGGCTACAGCGGCACGTCGGGCGTCGTCCAGGCGCTCGGCACCGGATCGGGATGGACCTTCACCGACGACGTGGTGGACGTGAGCGGCGGGGGGATCGCCCTCGACACCGATGGCGTGGCCAACCCGGTGGCGAGCCTCGTGAAGAACGACCTCTTCGAGCAGGCCACTCCCTCGGCGGCCACCACCGGCGACGCCGGCGAGGCCGTGATGATCACCGGCGGGGCCGCCAACAACGTCCAGATCACCGGGGACACCTTCCAGGAGCTCTCGGGGCCGGGCGCCGCCATCACCACCCCGGGCACGGCCGCCTGCGGGGCGACGCTCGACTCGACGAACTTCTCGGAGAACCTCCTCGTGCGCAACGACGCCATGTCGGAGAACGGCGCCTCTTTCACCGACCCCGTGAACGGCCCCGGCTACGTCGACGAGCCCTTCGTGGACCTCCAGTGCACGAACGCGGCGCAGATCTTCGACGACAACG
>JAGWNV010000094.1 GCA_028872975.1 Acidobacteriota bacterium | reverse complement strand
CTCTCCTTCGACGTCGTGCCCGGGCAGGTGACGGGGTTCCTCGGCCCCAACGGGTCGGGGAAGTCGACCACGATGCGCCTCGTCATGGGCCTCGACGGGCCCGACGCCGGGTCCGTGACCGTCAACGGGCGCCGCTTTCGCGACCTGCCCTGGCCGCTGCACGAGGTCGGGGCGCTCCTCGAGGCGAAGGCCATCCACCCGGGCCGCAGCGCCTACAACCACCTGTGGATGCTGGCCCAGACGAACGGGATCCGGCGGGGGCGGGTGGACGAGGTCCTCGACCTCGTCGGCCTCGCCGACGTGGCCCGGCGCCGCGCCGGGAAGTTCTCCCTCGGCATGACCCAGCGGCTGGGCATCGCCGCCGCCCTCCTCGGCGACCCCGAGGTGCTCCTCTTCGACGAGCCCGTGAACGGCCTCGACCCCGAGGGGATCCTGTGGGTGCGCACCCTCCTCCGCCGGCTGGCCGCCGAGGGCCGGACCGTCTTCGTCTCCAGCCACCTCATGAGCGAGATGGCCCTCACCGCCGAGCACGTGGTGGTGATCGGCCGCGGCCGGCTCATCGCCGACGAGCCCGTGGCCGAGCTCCTGGCCCAGGGCTCGGGCCGCCTGGTGCGCGTCCGGACCCCCGAGGTGGAGCGGCTCTCGGGGCTCCTCGTGTCGAGGGGCGCCACCGTCGAGCCGGGCCCCGACGGGACCTTCGCCGTGCGCGGGCTGAGCGCCGAGGCCATCGGGGACCTCGCCGCCGACCAGGGCATCCGGCTCCACGAGCTCACCCCGCTCACCCCGTCGCTCGAGGAGGCGTTCATGGACCTCACCCGGGAGAGCGTCGAGTTCCACGGCGCCGAGCAGACCGCCCGCGCCGGAGCCGGAGCGCACGGGCCCGTCCCGAGGAGCGCGGCGCCGTGACGGGCGGCCCCGTCGCCCTCGACGTCGCGCCCGCACCCGCCGCCGTGCCGCCCGGCCGCTACGGGCCGCTCGGCCAGTTGCGCTCGGAGTGGACCAAGCTCCGGACGGTCCGCTCCACCGTGTGGAGCCTGGTGGCGACGGTCCTGGCCGTGGTCGGCATCGGCGCCCTGGCCACGGCGGTGACGGCGGCCCGCTGGCGCAGCGGCGGCTTCGTGGACCGCGTCGGGTTCGACCCCACGGCCCGGAGCCTGGCCGGGTTGTTCCTCGGCCAGATCGTGATCGGCGTCCTGGGCGTGCTCGTGATGAGCGCCGAGTACGGCACCGGCACCATCCGGGCCACCCTCTCGGCCATCCCCAACCGGCCCCTCGTGCTCGCCTGCAAGGCGGCCATGTTCGCCATGGTGACCCTCGTCGCCAGCGAGGTGCTCACCTTCTCGGCCTTCTTCTTGGGCCAGGCCCTCCTGCGGGGGTCGACGCCGTACGCCACCCTCGGCCAGCCGGGCGTGGCCCGGGCCGTGGCCGGGGCCGGGCTCGTGCTCACCGTGCTCGGGCTTCTCGCCCTCGGCATCGCCACCATCGTCCGCCACACCGCCGGCGCCCTGGCCACCTACGTCGGCCTGCTCCTGGTGCTGCCGCTCATCCTGCAGGCCTTCCCCGTCTCGGTGCAGCACAGCGTCATCCGCTACATGCCGCTCGTCATCGGCGAGAACATGACGGCCACCCGCCCCGACCTGCGCGACTTCGGCGGCGCCGCGCTGTTCTCGCCCTGGGTCGGCTTGGCGGTGCTCTGCGGCTACGCCCTGGCCGCCCTCGTCGTGGGCGGGGTCCTCATGAGCCGCCGGGACGCCTGAGGGCGCCGGCCCGCACGGCGCGCAGGCAGAGCAGCCGCGGGATCGTCGCCGCCTCCCTGAACCCGGCCAGCTGCGCCAGGGTGTCGCTGGGCGGGGGCGGCTCGATCAGGTCCTCGACGAGGAGCCCCACCCGGCCGAGCTCGTGGACGTAGCGGCCGAGGGGACGGTGGAAGAAGGGGAGCTCGACCCCGGGGGCCACCTCCTCGACGGCCAGGTGGTCGGGCAGGTACGGCCCGAGGCGCCAGTACTGGTCGCCGAAGTCGGCGTCGTCGACCCACGAGCTCCCCGGTGCCTGGGCGATGGGGTGGCCCACGAAGAGCACGAGACGGCCGCCGGGCACGAGCACCCGGGCGATCTCGGCCAGGACCGGCTCGAAGGGCTCGACGTGCTCGATCACGAGGGACACGACGACGGCGTCGAAGCAGTCGCCCGGGAAGGGCAGCCGCTCACCGCCGGCGCGGACGTAGCAGGGGCCGCCACCGCGCCGGTACGCCTCGGTGACCTGGGCGCTCGAGGGATCGACGCCGACCACCTCGGCGCCGAGGGCGGCGGCCCGCCTCGCCACCTGCCCCTCGCCGCAGCCCACCTCGAGGACGGTTCCGGAGCCGGCCAGCTGGGCGTCGACGAGGGGGAGGATCTGCTCCTCGTACTCCCGGTCTGCCCCTTCGGTGAACCCCTCCTGCCACCACCGGGCATGGCGCTCCCAGGGGGAGTCGTCGGTTACCACCCCACCGATCCGTCGACGAGCTCCCGGATCAGATCGGCGTGGCCGTTGTGGCGGGCGTACTCCTCCACCATGTGCAGGTAGATCCACCGCAGGGAGTACCTCTCGCCGCGACGGCGCCCGGTGTCGTCGAGGCCGTGGGCCGCCGCCGCCCTCCGGCTCGCCTCGCACTCCTCCTCGAAGGCGGCGAGGTCGGCTTCCCAGGAGGCGTCTTCGAGGGGGACGAGCTCGCTGTCCTCGACTTCCGGGTCGCCCCAGATGGGGGGCACCTTCTCCTCGAGAAGCGTGCGGCGGAACCAGTTGCGCTCCACCTCCGCCATGTGCCGGACGAGCCCGTGCAGTGACAGCCTCGAGGTGGCGACCGGACGGGCCTTGCGGTCGCCGTCGTCGAGGCCCTCGCACTTGAGCAGGAGCGTCGCCCGGTGGAATTCCAGCCACGCCTCGAGCATCCGGCGCTCGGGAAGCGTCCCCTCCGGCTCGTGGCGCCGGGGATCGACGAGGTCTTCGACCACCACGCCGGAGCGTACCGGTGCCTCAGTGCGGGTGCCGGTGGCCCCTGGCCCGGCGCCGGACGTCGTCGCGGAAGCTCTGCATCTCCTGGCGGTGGCGGTCCCGCAGGGCGTGGAGCTCGGACTTCACCTGGTGCCTGAATTCGGCGACGTCGTGGTGGAACCGCTCCCAGGCTGCCTGGCGGCTCACGCCCACCGAGCCCCCGATCGCCTCCCACGTGGCCCCGGCCTCCACCGCCTCGGTGGCGAGCTTCGCCTCCCACGTGGAGAGCAACCCCCCGAGCGCCCGGGTGGCGCCCAGGGCGGACAGGGGATCGGGGTCGGCGGTGGCGGTCTCCCAGGTCGCCGTCATGAGCGACGGGACCTGGCGAGGAGCCCGGGGCATGGGGGCCTCGGCAGGCGGTCCCGACCGGTGGTCCTCGGCGGCGGGCATCCGTCGAGGATAACTTGACAGTCACCCCGGTGTCAAGAGTGCCTTGACGGGAAGGGGGGCCGCCCTTGCCGGCTCATCGGTCCGGCCGTACCATCCGTTCCATCGGACACCCTGTCCGATTCACCGGAGGATCCGTCGCATGTCCACCAGCCCCACCGTCGCGCCCGTCGACCTCGCCGACTCGAGGACCTTCGCCGCCGGCGTCCCCCACGAGTACTTCGCCTGGCTCCGCGCCAACGACCCCGTGCGATTCGTCGACGAGCCCGGCGGCCCCGGGTTCTGGGCCGTGACCCGGTACGAGGACTGCGTGACGGTGAACCGCGACCACGAGCGGTTCTCGTCCTATCGGCGGGGGACCATGCCCTTCGAGATGCCCGAGCAGGCCGTCGAGGAGCAGCGGCTCATGATGCTCAACATGGACCCGCCGCTGCACACCCGCTACCGCCGGCTCGTCAACAAGGGCTTCACCCCCCGGATGGTGGCCGAGCTCCACGACCGGATCCACGCCGCCACCGACGCCATCCTCGACGGCGTGATCGAGCGCGGCGAAGCCGACTTCGTCACCGACGTGGCCGCCCAGCTCCCCCTCGTCGTCATCGCCGAGCTCCTCGGCGTCCCCGCCCACGAACGCGACAAGATGTTCGACTGGTCGAACCGGATGGTGGGGAGCGAGGACCCCGAATACCAGATCACGGCCGAGGCGGCCGGCCAGGCCGCCATGGAGCTCTACGCCTATGCCTCGGACCTCTACCAGAAGAAGCGCCTCGACCCCCACACCGACCTCATGAGCGTCCTCGGCCAGGTGGAGGTGGACGGCGAGCGCCTGAGCGACCTCGAGCTCGAGCTCTTCTTCCTCATGCTGACCGTGGCCGGCAACGAGACGACGCGGAACCTCATCTCCGGCGCCATGGCCGCCTTCTTCGAGCACCCCGACCAGTGGGAGAGGCTCCGCGCCGACCGGTCGCTCCTCCCGAAGGCCGTGGAGGAGATGCTCCGGTTCGTGAGCCCGGTCATGAACTTCCGGCGGCAGACGGCGGTGCCCGTCGAGCTGTCGGGGACCACCATCGGCCCCGACGAGAAGGTCGTGTTCTTCCACGTGTCGGGGAACCGCGACGAGGCGGTCTTCGACGACCCCCAGCGCTTCGACATCGGCCGCCACCCCAATCCCCACATCGCCTTCGGCGGCGGGGGACCGCACTTCTGCCTCGGCGCCAATCTGGCCCGCATGGAGATCCGGGTGATGTACGAGCACCTGCTCGACCGCGTGCCCGACATCGAGCCGGCCGGCCCTCCCGAGCGGCTCCAGTCCCGGTTCATCAGCGGCATCAAGCACCTGCCCGTGCGGTTCCCGGCCGGCCGCACCGTGGCGGGCTGACCGTGGCCCGCCGCAGCCCCGAGGAGCTCAGGGAGGTCATCCGCGACTTCCGCCGGGACCAGATCGTCGACACGGCCCGGCGCCTCTTCGGCGAGCGGGGGACGCCCGAGGTCTCGATGGACGAGATCGCCGCCGAGGCCCAGGTGGCCCGGTCGACCGTCTACGTCTACTTCGCCAACCGCGACGAGCTGCTCCGGGCGTGCCTCACCCGGATGTACGCCCAGCTCCAGGACGCCATCGTGGCCGAGTGGGAGTCCGGGGCGGGACCCGAGGCGCGGCTGCGGGCCATCGTGCGGGGGCTCCTGGCCCGCATCGACGAGAACCCGTCCTTCTTCCGCCTGGCCATGGCCGTCCACGCCTCGGCCGGTGACACCGGGGCCGCCGTCGACGCCGAACTGGCCACGATCGGCCTGGACATGGCCCGCCTGCTCGAGGACGTGGCCCGCGAGGGGGTCGGCGCCGGGACCTTCGCCGCCGCCGACCCGGCCCGGGTGGCCAACTTCGTGGGCCAGCAGGTCTACGGGGCGATGTCGGTCCGGGCCGGCGATCCGGCGCCCATTGCCCTCGACGAGGCCGTGGACGAGCTGTGCGGGTTCCTGCTCGACGGGTTGCGCCGCCGACCCTGACCCGTCAGCCGCCGAAGTCCCACCGGGTCGCCCCGCCCGGCGCCTCCACGGCCAGCGCCGTGGCGGCACGCAGGTCGATCCGGTAGACGGACCAGGGCGGGGGGCCCGCCGAGGGCGCGCTGTACTCGGCGGTCAGCGCCAGGCCGGACTCGTCGACCTCGGCGGGCCAGCCCTGCGCCGCCCACCGGGCCGCCATCGTCCGCACCGTGGCCGGGTCGGCGATCTTGACGGCGGCGCCTTCGACGACGAGATCGAACTCGGCGGTGCTGACGCTCAGGGTGCAGCGGGGATCGCGGGCCAGGTTCCGTCCCTTGCGCGTCGACGCGCCCGTCTCGAACCAGAAGGCGCCGTCCTCCCACAGCGCACCGACGCCGGTCACATGCGGACTGCCGTCGGGGTTGACGGTGGCCAGCCAGCAGGTGTGGCGGTCGGGCCCGCCGGCGCCGGGCGCCTGGCCGATGCCCGCTGCCAGCCGGGTGGCGATCCGGTCCCAGTCCAGGACCGGGAGGTCGTAGAGGCCGGCCAGGTTCTTCGCTCGCATGTCGTTCGCCTCCTCGGGCCCGGTGGAGGTGAGGCAGACGTCGTGCTCCCACCCCTCCTCGCCGGACCGCTTCTCCGCCATCACCGGGAGTCGGCGACCGAGACGTCCTGGGCGGCAGCCTGTCCGGTGGCCGGGGCCGCCGCCAGCGCCGTGGTGCGCAGGGGCCGGGTGGCGAGGAAGGAGCCGCCGAGGATGAGCACGAAGCCCACTGCCATGCCGACGCCGAAGTGCTCACCGAGGACCCCGACTCCGAGGAGGACCGCGACGGCGGGGTTCACGTAGGTGATCACCGTGGCACGAAGGGCGCCCACCTCGGCGATGAGGGCGAAGAAGACGAGGAAGGCGGCCACTGTGCAGACGACGGTCAGGGCCACCATGGACGCCACCACCTCGGTCGACAGCGTCCGGGCGGGCAGGGCGAAGGGCACGATCGGGGCGTACACGACGGCGCAGAGGACGAGCGAGGCGGCGACGAGGGCCATGGCCGGGAGCCCGGTGAGGTAGCGGCCGAGGATCCACGGGCCGAGCGCGTACCCGCCCGCCACGACCAGGATCGACAGCGCCGAGAGCAGGCTGGAGCCGCCCACGTCCACGCCGACCAGGGCGGCCACTCCGGCGATCCCGAGTGCGAGCCCCAGGAGCCTGCGCCGGTCGAGGTGGTCGGTGCCGGTGAGCTGTGCGAGCACGGCGCCGATGATGGGCACCGCCGCCACGAGCAGGCCGGCCAGCGAGCTGCTGAGGCGCCGTTCGGCGTTGAACAACAGGAACCAGGGCCCGGCGATCTCCACCGCGCTGTAGACGACGACGGGCTTCCAGTGCCGGAGCAGCGTCCGCAGCGCCCCCCGGCGGAAGGCGACGGGCGCCATCAGCGCGGCCCCGCCCGCCGTGCGGACGAAGACGAGGAGGGCCGGGCTCACCTCGCGCACCGAGACCCGGATGAGCAGGTAGGGGAGACCCCAGATGATCCCGAGGGCGACGAAGAGGGCCCAGCCGCGGCGGCTCACGTCTCCATGGTGGCCCAACGCAGGCCGGGACGCGATCTCCCCGTCAGTGGCCTGCGGCGGCGGGTGCGGAGAGGACGTCCTGGATCATGGTGGCCATGACCGGGCCCGCCTTCTCGGCACCGGTCCCGGAGACGGGCTGGTCGAGCAGCTCGACGGCGATGGCCACCTTGGGGGCGTTGGCGGGGGCGAAGGCGATCATCCAGTCGTTGGTGGCGATGTACTGGCCCGCCGCGTTCTGGACCTGGGCGGTGCCGGTCTTGGCCGCCACGTCCTCCGACGGGGGGAAGATGCCGGCCGCCGTGCCGTTCGAGTTGTGGGTCACCCCCACCATGAGGCCGTTCACGGCCGATGCCGTCTGGGGGGACATGGCCGTCAGCCAGGTCGTGGGTGCGTAGGTCTTCACGAGGTTCCCGCCCGAGTCGCGGATCTGGTCCATGACGTGCGGCGTCATGATGACGCCCTTGTTGGCCACCGCCGCGGCCACCATGGCCATCTGCAGCGGGGTGGCCCGGGTGCAGAACTGGCCGATGGAGGAGAAGGCCAGGAAGATCTCGGCGTTCTGGTAGCAGTTCGGCTGCAGGAACTGCGAGACCTCGAAGGGTGAGGGCGGGAGGTCCAGGGGCGGCTGCTTGTTGAACCCGAAGGCGTCGGCGGCGGCCACCATGTTGTCGGCCCCCACCTTGGTGCCCAGGATGGCGTAGCCGGTGTCGCAGGAGGGCGGCAGCATCTCGGCGATGGTGCCCCCGCAGCCGCCGTTCCCGTAGTTGCACAGCGGCGTGGTCTGGCCGCCCAGGGTCTTGGGCGGGATGCAGGTGTAGTACGGCATCGACGCGTTCACGAACTGCGGTGCCTTCTCGTAGGTGGCAGTGGTGGTGACCACCTTGAACGTCGATCCCGGGAAGGCCGTGTCCTGGTAGGCGAGGGAGGTGAACGGGAGGTGGCCCTGGGCGTCCTTGGTGGACGTGTCGGCGATCCAGGCGTCGTGGACGGTCTTGGCGACCTGTGAGGCGAGGGGCCCCGGATCGTAGGAGGGGTTCGAGTACATGGCCTCGACGGCTCCTGTGGAGGGGTCGAGGACGACGACCGAGCCGTCGCGCCCGCCCAGGGCCTGCTGGGCTGCCATCTGGAGCTTGTCCGACAACGTGAGGATGACCGTGTCGGTGACGGTGCTCGTGGTGAGGAGGTCGCCCAGGCTCTTCAGGGGCCGGTTGTGGGCGATCAGGTACGAGTTGTAGCTGGCCTCCACCCCGAACAGCCCGTGGTAGTAGGAGAAGGTCCCGGTGATCTGGCCGAACAGCGGGCCGGTCGGGTACTGGCGGTCGTAGGCGAAGGTGCTTCCCTTGGGCGCCTTCACCGACTGGGCCAGGACGGTGCCCTCGACGGAGGTGATCGCCCCCCGGGGCTGGCTGTCGCGGGCGGCGGCGACGGCGGGATTGTTGGGGTCGCTGGCGTACTTGTGGGCCTGGACCACCTGGAGGTTGTTGAGCTGGACGAAGACGGCGACGAAGCAGACGAGGATGAACACCCCCATCCACCGGATCCGCCGTGCCAGGCCGCCCTCGGTCATCGTCTGCTCCCTCGCATGGTGCTCCCGCCCGCAGGGCGCCGTCGCCGCCCG